>DASUIJ010000046.1:0-7911 GCA_036279815.1 Phenylobacterium sp.
GTCTTGCCGTGGTGGCCCACCAGCCGGGCGACGTTGTCGTTGATGTCGTGGCCCCCGCGCACGGCCTTGGCCAGGTGCATATAGCGCCGCGCCGTCAGGCTGGTGGCGATGGTCAAGGCCGCGAACAGGGATCCGGTGGCCAGCCAGTCCAGGGGCAGGATCAGCGATATCACCGCCACCAGCCCGGCGCTGGCCGCCGGCCAGAGCAGCCATCCGGTCGAGGTCGCCACCTCCGCCGCCAGCAGCACCGCGCCCACGCCGGCCCAGACCCAGAAGGGATTGGCCACCGCCAGGTGGATCAAGCCGTCCATCTCAGCCTCCCGTGCTCGGGACCGCCCCGCCCCTGGGGCGCGGCGGCGGCGGGGTGGCGGTTTCGGCGCGGGCGGTCTTCACCAGCTCGCCGATCCCGGCGATCGAGCCCACCAGCGAGGCCATGTCGGCCGGCACGATCACCGTCCGCTGCTGCGGGCTTTCCGCCAGCTTGGCGAAGGCCTCGACGTACTTCTGGGCCACGAAATAGTTGATGGCGTTGACGCTGCCGGCCTCGATGGCGTCGGAGACGAGCTGGGTCGCCTTGGCCTCGGCGCCGGCGGCGCGCTCGCGGGCCTCGGCGTCGCGGAAGGCCGCTTCGCGGCGGCCCTCGGCCTGCAGGATCGCCGACTGCTTGGCGCCCTCCGCGCGGGCGATGGCGGCCTGCTTCTCGCCGTCGGCCTCGGTGATCACCGCGCGCCGCTCGCGCTCGGCCTTCATCTGGCGGGCCATGGCGTTGGTGATGTCCGGCGGCGGCTGCAGGTCCTTGATCTCGATCCGCGCCACCTTCACCCCCCAGGGACTGGTGGCGAGGTCGATCACCTCCAGCAGGCGGGTGTTGATCTGATCGCGCTGCGACAGCACTTCGTCCAGCTCCATGTTGCCCACCACGGTGCGCAGGTTGGTCATGGTCAGCTGGGTGATGGCGAAGTCGAGATTGGTCACCCGGTAGGCCGCGGCCGAGGCGTCCATCACCTGGATGAAGACGATGGCGTCCACCTGGACGGTGACGTTGTCCTTGGTGATCACCTCCTGGCGCGGCACGTCCAGCACCTGCTCCATGACGTTGATCTTGCGCCCGATGGTCTCGACGAAGGGGGTCAGGATGCTGATGCCGGGTTTCAGGGTCCGCGTGTAGCGGCCGAACCGCTCCACCGTGTACTCGCGTCCCTGGGGCACGATCTTCACCGCGCCCAGCACGATGATCAGCGCCAGGACCACGAAGGCGATCACCGCAAACGAAGCCGCCATGTCTTCCCTCCTAAACCTTTGGTGGAGCTTAGCGCGGCGCGGGTCGGTCCGCCATGAACTCCGGCGGCCCCGCGTCCGGAGCGGCCCGCGCCTGCCGGGTCGCCCGCGACAGCCGCCCGGCCAGGGCCCGTCCATGCGCCATGGCGGCGGCTTCGGCGCGCCGGGCGGCCGGCGTGCAGACCGGGAACTGGCCCTGGCGGGTGGCGAAGCCGGTGTTGAAGTTCTCCCGCAGCCGGCGCTCCATCGCCGCGTCCGGCTGCTCGGTCTCCACCAGCCGGATCATGCGTCCGCGCCAGAACTGGTCCCCCGGTCCCTGGCACACCTGGCGCAGGGCGTGCGCCTCGCCCAGCACATAGGCCAGGTCCACCAGATTCTGGCGCGTCACAGGCTCGCGGTCCTGGGCCAGGGCCGGCGTGGCCAAGAGGGCCAGGAGGATCGGGACGATCGGTGCGCGCACGGCATCAGTTAACGGGTTCGCCGCCCCCTTGTCACGACGCAGCGCCGACGCGATGGCGGGCGGGCGCGGAATTGGCTAACCAGACTCATCGTCCTGGAAAGCCTGCCCATGCGTAGTCTCGTCGCTGTTCTCGCCGCCGCCGCCATCGCTTCGACCGCCCAGGCGGCGGCGCCCGCGAAGCCGGCCGCCGCGGCCAAGCCCGCCGGCGCCGCCCAGCCCCTCAAGATCGCCAATTTCGACGCCCGCGACCCGGACAAGATGATCGCCCTGCTGACAGCGCTCGGCGCCCAGGCCAAGGTGACCGGCCGTGAGAGCGGCCAGGTGTTCCTGGCGGTCGTCACGCCCGGCGGGGAGTTCGGGGCCCAGATGATCGGCTGCGACGGGGGCGGCAAGGCCTGCCACGCGATCGCGCTGTTCTCCACCTACGAGAAGAAGGGCGCGACCCTGGCCCAGATCAACGACTTCAACCGCAGCCAGCTCGCCTGCCGCGGCATCCTCACCCCGGACGGACGGCCCAGCGTGATGTACTCCACCCTGGTCAACCTGCGCATGACCGCCGACGAGACCCGCCAGCACATCGGGGTCTGGCAGGGCTGCCTGACCGGCTTCAGCGAATTCACCACCGACCCCATCGACTTCCTGTCGCGGCCGCACGGCTGAGATCAGTCGGCGGCGGCCCAGGGCTCGCTCGACAGGCGCTCAGCCAGGAAGTCGAACAGCACCCGCACCCGGGCCGGCCGCAACCGTCCGGGCGGACTGACCAGATGCAGCGCGATGGGCGGCGGCGCCCAGTCGCACATCACCGCCTCCACCGATCCGTCCTTCAGCTCCGGCCAGACGACGAACTCCGGCTGCAGGGCCAGGCCCAGCCCCGCCTTCAGGGTGGGCAACAGGGCGTCGGAGTTGTTGACCTTCAGCAGGCTCGACACCGTCACCGCCTGCTCGCCTTCGGTGGCGTGGATGAAGCGCCAGGTCTCCGGCGTCAGGGCGTAGGCGTAGGTCAGGGCCTTGTGAAAGACCAGGTCGCGGGGATGGGTCGGCCGCCCGTGCGCCTGGAAATAACCGGGCGCGCCCACCAGCGCGATCCGCACCCCGCACAGCCGCCGGGCCAGCAGCGAGGAGTCCGGCAGGGCGCCGATGCGCAGGCCGAGGTCGAAGCCTTCCCCCACCAGATCCACCTTCTGGTCCGACAGGCTGAGATCGACGGTCACGTCCGGATAGAGCCTCAGGAATTCCGGCAGCAGCGGCCCCACATGCCGCAGGCCGAAGGACATCGGCGCCGCCAGGCGGACCAGTCCGCGCGGCGTGCTCGACTGGGCGGCGGCCTCCGCCTCCACCGCCTCGCCCTCGGCCAGGATGCGCGACGCGCGCTCCAGGGCCGTGCGCCCGCTCTCGGTCAGGCTCAGTCTGCGCGAGGTCCGGTGGAACAGGGTGGTCCCCATCCGGGCCTCGAGCCGGGCCACCGCCTTGGACACCGTCGCCTTGGACAGTTCCAGCTCGGCGGCCGCGCGGGCGAAGGCGCCGGTCTCCGCCACCTTGGCGAACACCGCCCACGCCTCGAAGTCGGGAAGTTTCGGCATAGCTCAATTCCTGAAACGATCAATTTCCATCGTTTCTATTTCGGATTTCCACGCAAGGCTTAATTCATAGCCCGACAGGGACGCCCGGCCAGGGCCCGGCGTTCCGCCCCAATCAGGAGGTCAACCATGATCGAAGTCCGTTCCTTCGAAAGCCTCGGCGGCGCCAACCACGGCTGGCTCGACGCCAAGCACCACTTCTCGTTCGCCGACTACCATGATCCCAAGCGCATGGGCTGGGGCCCGCTGCGCGTCTGGAACGACGACCGCATCGAGCCCAATTCCGGCTTCCCGCCCCATCCCCACGCGAACATGGAGATCATCACCTATGTCCGCGAAGGCGCCATCACCCACCAGGACAGCATGGGCAACCGCGGCCGCACCGAGGCCGGCGACGTCCAGGTGATGAGCGCGGGCTCCGGCGTCCGTCACGCCGAGTACAATCTCGAAGACAAGCCCACGACCCTGTTCCAGATCTGGATCCTGCCCAACAAGCCTGGCGGCGAGCCTTCCTGGGGCGCCAGGCCCTTCCCCAAGGGCGAACGCGCCGGCCGGTTCGTGACCCTGGCCTCGGGCGTCGAGGGCGACCAGGACGTCCTGCCGATCCGCACCAACGGCCGGGTGGTCGCCGCCACCCTGATGGCCGGCGAAAGCGCCGACTACGCGCTGGGCGCGGACCGCTACGGCTATCTCGTGCCCGCCAAGGGCGCGGTCGAGGTCAACGGCGTCCGGCTCAACGCCCGCGACGGCGCCGCGATCCGCGACGTCGAGACCCTGCACGTCACCGCCCTCGAGGATGCCGAACTGGTCCTCGTGGACGCCGCCTGAACCCGGATCATCCCCTTCCTCCCCCTCCTCCCCGGAACCTCCCCATGACCAAAGTCCTCGTCCTTTACCATTCCGCCTACGGGCACATCGAAGCCATGGCCAACGCCGTCGCCGAGGGCGCCCGCGAGGCCGGCGCCCAGGTGGACGTCAAGCGCGTCCCCGAGACCGTCCCCGAAGAGATCGCCAGGGGCGCCCATTTCAAGCTCGACCAGGCGGCGCCGATCGCGAAGGTCGAGGAGCTGGCCGACTACGACGCCATCGTCGTCGGCGTCGGCACCCGCTTCGGCCGCATGGCCTCGCAGATGGCGGCCTTCCTCGACCAGGCCGGCGGCCTGTGGGCCAAGGGCGCCCTGCACGGCAAGGTGGGCGGCGCCTTCACCTCCACCGCCACCCAGCACGGCGGCCAGGAGACCACCCTGTTCTCGGTGATCACCAACCTGCTGCACTTCGGCATGGTGATCGTCGGCCTCGACTACGGCTACGCCGGCCAGATGACCCTGTCGGAAATCACCGGCGGCAGCCCCTACGGCGCCTCCACCATCGCCGGCGGCGACGGATCGCGCCAACCCAGCGAGAACGAACTGGCCGGCGCCCGCTACCAGGGCCGCAAGATCGCGCAGACCGCCGCCAAGCTCGCCGCCTGAGTCGAGCCACGGCCCGCCCTCCGGCTCTCCCAGCGGAGGGTGGGCCAGCCGCCTCGGGCCACCCCAAGCCCGCCCGGGGCCGGCCGTCGGGCGGGGGAGCCCCGCACACCGCTCCTCCGCCCGCATCGGCCCGAGTTGACTCCCGCCCGCTCCGGCGCATCCTCCGTCCAAGGGCGACGGGGGGAGACGATGCCGAACACCAGCGCGGGTGACCGCCACATCTCGATCGACGCCGTCCGCGGCTTCGCCGTCCTCGGCATCCTGCTGATGAACATCGTCGGCATGGGCATGCCGTCCTTCGCCTACCTCAATCCCACCTATGCCGGGGGCTCCACGGGCGCCGACCTGTGGACCTGGGCGGTCAACAACGTGCTGACCGACGGCAAGATGCGGGCGCTCTTCACCATGCTGTTCGGCGCCAGCGCCGCCCTGATCGCCGACCGCGCCGAGCGGGGCGACGGGCCCGGGCCCATGCAGACCCACTATCGGCGCCTGTTCTGGCTGTTCGTCATCGGCATGATCCACGCCTACTTCCTGTGGTTCGGCGACATCCTGGTCTGCTACGCGGTGGCCGGCCTGTTCATCTTCCCGTTCCGCAAGCTGGGCGCCCGGGTGCAGATCGGGATCGGCGCGGTCATCCTGCTGGCGCTCCTGACCAAGAACGTCGTCAGCGCGGAACAGCTCGACGCCCTGCGCGCCGCGGCCACGGCCCCGGACGCCTCGGCCGCGGCGATCAAGGCCTGGCAGGACGCCTCCATGGCCGTGATCCCACCGCCGGGCATGAAGGCCGCCGAGCTCGCCGGCTTCGGCGGCGGTTTCATGGAGGCGCTCAAGGCCCGCGCCAACGTCGCCATGCTGATGCAGCTGGTCCTGACGCCCACCGACAGCCTGCCCGAGGCCGTCGGCCAGATGTTCGTCGGCATGGGCCTGTTCCGGATGGGCTTCTTCACCCTGGGCTGGACCAGCCGGGCCTATGGCGTCCTGATCGCCTTCGGCTATCTGGTCGCCGCGCCGCTCACGGCCTGGCTGGCCTGGATGATCTCTAAGAGCGGCTTCGAGCCCCTGACCCTGCACCGGCTGGAAGCCTGGCAGCAGGCCAGCCGCCCGTTCATCGCCCTGGCCCACGCCGGCGTGCTGCTGCTGGTGATCCGCGCCGGGACCGCGCCGGCCGTGATCGAGCGCCTGGCCGCCGCCGGCCGTATGGCGTTCAGCAACTATCTGATGACCTCGATCATCACCAACCTGCTGTTCTGCGGCTACGGCTTCGGCCTCTACGGCAAGCTCTCGCGCTTCGAGCAGCTGGCCGTGGTGCTCGGCGTCTGGGCCTTCATCCTGATCTGGAGCAAGCCCTGGCTGGCCCGCTTCCACTACGGCCCGTTCGAGTGGCTGTGGCGCTCGCTGGTCCGCTGGTCGCCGCAGCCCTTCGCCCGCCGCGAGGTCGCCGTGGCGAGCGCCTGACCGGCCGCCGGGGGCTCAGCGGTTCTCGATCCACTGCTGGAAGTGCTTGGACAGCTTCAGGCCCTGACGCTGGTAGTGCGAGCCCTGGTCTCCGTAGAGCCGCGAAGGCTTGTCGGTGAGCGGCTCATAGACCAGCCGCGCCACGGTCTGGCCGTCCTCCAGCAGGAACGGGGTCTCGTGGCTGCGGACCTCCAGCACCCCCTTCGAGCCCACCGCATTGGCCTCCTGCGTCCCGAAGCCGGGGTCGAAGAAGCCCGCATAGTGGACGCGGAACTCGCCCACCGACGGGTCGATCGGCGTCATTTCCGCGGCCTGCAGCACGGGGATCTCGATCGGCTCCTTGGAGGCCAGGATGTAGAACTCGCCCGGGTCCAGCAGCAGCTCGCCCCGCACGGGGATCAGCGGCTCCCAGAAGTCGCGGGGGTCGTGGCCGTCCACATGGTCCATGTCGATGACGCCCGCGTGCCGCCGGCCGCGGAACCCGGCGATCCCGTCGCTGAGGTCCACGCCGACGCTGCGGATCGACAGCTTCTCCGGCTGGCCGCGCTTCAGGCGAAGCTGGTTCAGGCGGGTGCCGGTGCGCACCAGGATCGAGAAGGTCTGCGGCGCGATCTCCATGTAGATGGGGCCGTGATAGCCGTCCTTGACGTCATCGAAGGCCGGCTGGTTGTCGCTCAGCAGCCGCACGAACACGTCGACCCGGCCGGTGGAGCTCTTCGGATTGGCCCGCGCCGAAATCCCCGGCGGCAGGGCCAGGCGCTCCTGCAGCTCGGCGATATAGACGCAGCCCCGCTCCAGGACCGCGCCCTTGGTCAGGTCGAGCTCGTGCATGGCCACGTCGGCGATGCGGCTGGCCACCGTGCGGCCGAGCCGGGGCAGGAACGAGGCCCGCACCCGCCAGCAGCGGGCGGCCAGGCGCAGGTCCAGGCTGGCAGGCTGGACCTGGTCGGCGTCGAAGGGGGTGGCCGAACCGATCGCGCCTTGGGCGATCAGCTCGTCGATGGATTGGCAGGGGAGAATCCCCGCGCGTGAGGCGTCGGTCATTGTCGAGGGACACTCGCCGTCCCGGCGGCGCTTGGCAAGCGCGGAGGCGTCGTGCGGCGGAGGCCGCCCGCGCGTGTTTTCGTCGCTCGTTTTCTTGACCTTCGCCCCCGTCCCGGCTTCAAGCGGCCCTGGCTGGGGGTCGGTCCAGGAAAACTCGCTTCCGATCGAGGCGGATTTGGGCGATCAGCGGCCGGCAACCCCAAAGGAGCGCCCCATGGCCGAGAACCCGCAAGACTGGCAGCAAGAAACCAAGCTGGTGCGCGGCGGCATGGCCCGCTCGCCCTATGGCGAGATCTCCGAGGCGCTTTATCTCACCCAGAGCTTCGCCTACGAGAGCGCCGCGGCCGCCGACCGGCGGTTCTCCGGCGAAGAGCCGGGCTTCATCTATCAGCGCTTCGGCAACCCCACGACCCAGATGTTCGAGGACCGGCTGGCCCTGCTGGAGGGCGCGGATGTCTGCCGCGCCACGGCGTCCGGCATGGCCGCCGTGCACGTGGCGCTGCAGGGCCTGGTGCGGGCCGGCGACCACATCGTGGCGGGCAGGGCCCTGTTCGGTTCCTGCCGCTGGATTCTCTCGGAATGGATGCCCCGCTTCGGCGTCGAGGTGACCTATGTGGACGCC
>DASUIJ010000047.1:0-2593 GCA_036279815.1 Phenylobacterium sp.
GTGGTCTTCTGGAACTCGCCCACCGATTGGTCGCCGGAGAAGAGCGGGGTGTTCCTGATCGGAATGCTGGTGCTGATGAAGTTCGCGGTCAGCCTCTACGAGGTGCCCAGCGCCGCCTTGGCCCCTGAACTCACCACCGACTACAACGCCCGGACCAGCCTGTTCAGCTACCGGTTCTTCTTCGGCGTCGTGGGCGGCCTGGTGATGAACATCGCGCTCTATCAGGTCTATCTGAGCCCCGCCAACGGCGGCATCCTGAACCGCGCGGGCTACGCCCAGTACGGCGTCCTGGCGGCGGGCGTCATGGCCGTCTCGATCCTGGTCTCGGCGATCGGCACCCACGGGCGCATCCCCTATCTGAGCAAGCCCGCGGCGCGCAGCGTCCCGCTCGCCCAGGTCTTCCGCGAGATGCTGGGGACCATCTCCAACCCGTCCCTGATGGTGATCATGCTGTCGGGCTTCTGCTCCGGCGTGGCCTCCGGCATGGGCACGGCGCTCAGCCAGTATTTCTACATCGAGCTCTGGGGCCTCAACGCCAAGTCGGTCTCCTTCCTCGCCATCGCGGGCGTGGCGGCGTCGCTGTCGGGCGTGGCCCTGGCCGGACCGGCCTCGCGCTGGCTGGGCAAGAAGAACGCGATGATCACCCTGTTCGCCATCTCGGTGGCGGCCGAGGCGATCCCGCAGGCCCTGCGCCTGCTCTACCTGATGCCGGACAACAGCTCGCCCTGGGTGCTTCGGATCCTGATCGGCGACGCCTTCTTCTCCGCGACCCTGGGGATCAGCGGCTTCATCATCATCTCGTCGATGATCGCCGACGTGGTCGAGGACGCGGCGGTGAAGACCGGCGTGCGGTCCGAGGGCCTGCTGATGGCGGCCAACGGCCTGCTGCCCAAGTTCACCGCCGGCTTCGGCGTCTTCCTGGCGGGCGTGATCCTGACGGCCGCGGCCTTCCCCAGCCATGCGCCGGCAGGGTCGGTGGGGCCGGAGGTGATGCGGCACATGTCGCTGCTCTACCTGCCGTTCTCGACGGGGATGAAGGCGCTCTCGGTCTTCGTGCTGATCTTCTACAAGATCGACAAGGACCGGCATGAGGAGAACCTGGCGACCCTGGCCCGGGCGGCGGCGGTGGGGGAGATCGCCGACATCGAGGAAGCCCGGCCGGCCAGCGTCGGGGCGGGCGCCGGCGTCGTCTAGCCTCGCCAGCCCGGTGCGCCTGGGCTAGGTTTCAAGACAGGACGACGACCGGGGGAAATGCTTATGGTTCAGGCCGTGCCTGCTGCTCGAACCGGACGGCGCCTGAGCCTGCCGACCAAGCTGTTCTATGGATTCGGTTCGGTGGCCTTCGGGGTGAAGGACAACGGCTTCTCCTATTTCCTGCTGATCTTCTACAATCAGGTCATGGGTCTGCCGTCCCGGACCGTCGGGCTGGCGATCATGATCGCCCTGTTCGTCGACGCCTTCCTCGATCCCATCGTCGGCCAGCTCTCCGACAACACCCGCTCCCGGTGGGGCCGGCGCCACCCCTTCATGTATGCGGCGGGCCTGCCGGTGGCGGTGTCGTACCTGCTGCTCTGGAACCCGCCGGCCGGGCTTTCGCCCCAGGCGCTGTTCTTCTACCTGATCGGCACGGCGATCCTGATCCGCAGCTTCATCACCTGCTACGAGATTCCCAGCTCCGCCCTCGCCGCCGAACTCACCACCGAGTACGACGAGCGGACCAAGCTGCTCAGCTACCGCTACCTGTTCGGCTGGATCGGCGGGCTGATCATGTATTTCGCGGCCCTCAAGGTGTTCCTGGCGCCCGACGCCGGGCACAAGGTCGGCCAGCTCAATCCGGAGGGCTACGCCCACTACGGGATCGCCGCCGCGGGGCTGATGCTGCTCGCCATCCTGGTCTCGGCCCTCGGAACCCACGGCCAGATTCCGTATCTGCGCGAGGCTCCGCACCGCAAGCTGTCGATCCCCATGCTGGCGCGCGAGATGTTCGGCACCCTGTCCCACGCCTCGTTCCTGCGCATCCTGGTGGCCAGTCTGTTCAGCGCCATGGCCGGGGGCCTGGCCCTGTCGATCAACCTCTATTTCACGACCTTCTTCTGGGAGCTGAGCTCCGCCCAGATCGCGCTGTTCACCTTCGCCAGCCTGACCTCGGCGATCTTCGCCTTCGTGGCGGCGCCGCGCCTGTCCCAGAGGTTCGGCAAGAAGCGGGCGGCCATGACCCTGCTGATCCTGGGCGCGGTGATCGGCTGCACGCCCATCGTCCTGCGCCTGGCGGGCGCCTTCCCGGCCAACGGGACCCCCGCCCTGTTCCCGATCCTGTTCCTGCAGGGGGTGTTCTCGACCGGCTTCACCATCACCGCCAACATCCTGACGGCCTCGATGATCGCCGACGTCGTGGAGGACTCGGAGTTGCGCACCGGCCGCCGCTCGGAGGGACTGTTCTTCGCCGCCAGCGCCTTCGTCGCCAAGTCGGTGACCGGCATCGGCATCTTCACCTCGGCCATGCTGCTGACCGCCGCGCGCTTCCCCCAGGGCGCCAAGCCCGGCGAGGTCGCGCCCGAGGTCATCCGTGGCCTGGGCATGATCTATGTGCCGA
>DASUIJ010000048.1:0-2406 GCA_036279815.1 Phenylobacterium sp.
GACAGCGGCGGCAGCGGCGACCCGACCATCGCGCTCAGCATCATGGCCGCCAACGCCGCCGGCCAGAAGGTGGCCGCCGGCGGCGTCGCCTACAGCCTGATCTCCGAGAACTGGGACTATGACTGGTTCCAGCAGGACGGCCGCTGGCAGTGGCGGCGGACCAGCCGCGACTCCGTGGTGCAGAAGGGGGTGCTGAACGTCGCCGCCGCCCAGCCGGCGCGGATCGCCAGGCGTCTGGGTTGGGGCGACTATCGCCTGGAGCTGACCGGGCCAGGCGGCGCCAGGACCGTGGTGCGCTTCGCCTCCGGATGGGGAGCCGCCGCCAAGGACGTGGACGCCCCCGACTTCGTGCGGGTGAGCGCCGGGACTCGGGCCTACGCCCAGGGCGACACCGTGGAAGTGACCCTCAAGCCGCCCTATGCGGGCGAGGCCCAGATCGCCGTGGCGACCGACCGCCTGATCGATTTCCAGACCGTCTCCGTGGCCAAGGGCGGGACCACCGTGCGGTTCAAGACCACCGGCGCCTGGGGCGGCGGGGCCTATGTGCTGGTCAGCGTGATGCAGCCCCGCGACCCGGTGGCCTCGCCCAAGCCCCGCCGGGCGCTGGGCCTGGTCTACGTGCCGCTGGACCCCAAGGACCGGAAGCTGTCGGTGGAGCTGAACACGCCTGCGAAGATCAGTTCCAAGGCCCTGGTCGAAGTCCCCATCACCATCAGGGGCGCCGGCTTCGGCGGCCGGGCGCGGGTGACGCTGGCGGCGGTGGACGAGGGCATCCTGCAGCTGACCAGGTTCAAGAGCCCCGACCCCGTGGCCTGGTACTTCGGCAAGAAGGCCCTGACGCTGGACTATCGAGACGACTACGGGCGCCTGCTGGATCCCAACCTGGGCGCGCCCGCCAATGTGAACTTCGGCGGCGATGAGATCGGCGGCGAAGGCCTGACCACCACCCCGATCAAGACGGTGGCCCTGTGGTCCGGCGTGGTCGAGACCGGCGCGGACGGCAAGGCGGTGATCCGGCTGCCGGCGGCCGAGTTCAACGGCGAGTTGCGGCTGATGGCGGTGGCCTGGACCGACACCGCGGTGGGCTCGGCGTCCAAGCCGCTCACCGTCCGCGAGGCGGTGGTGGCCGACCTCGATCTGCCGCGGTTCCTGGCGCCGGGGGACCGGGCCTTCGCGACCCTGGAGCTGCACAATCTCGAGGGCGGGGCCGGATCCTATGTCGCCGAGCTGACCTCGGAGGGCGGCGTCCTCGCCCCCTTCCGCAAGGCGTTCCAGCTGGCGCTCGGCCAGCGGATCGCGGAGCGCATCGCCTTCAACGCCCCCACCCGCGCCGGGATCGGCAAGGTGGGATTCAAGGTGACCGGACCGGGCTTCTCGACGGCCAAGGACTATCCGCTGCAGACCCGGCTGGGCTGGAGCCCGATCACCCGCACCACCAGCGCCCTGCAGAAGACCGGCGAGGCCTACACCCCGCCGGCCCAGCTGCTGGCCGGGCTGGCCGCGGGGGACGCGACCCTGCAGGTCAGCTATTCGCCGTTCCGCGGCTTCGACCCCGGACCGATCGCGGTGGCGCTCTCGCGCTACCCCTACGGCTGCACGGAACAGACCGTCTCGGCCGCCTATCCGCTGCTCTACGCCACCGAGGTGTCGGCCGATCCCAAGGTGAAGCGCAGCTCCGCGGCCCTGGCGGGCGCCGTGGGCCGGCTGCTGGACCGCCAGACCCTGGACGGCGCCTTCGGGCTCTGGCGGGTGGGCGACGGCGAGGCCGACGCCTGGCTGGGCGCCTACGCCACCGACTTCCTGATCGAGGCCCAGCGGGCCGGCGCGCCGGTGCCCCAGGAGGCGCTCGACCGGGCCCTGGGGGCCATGCGCCAGATCTCGCGGCCGGACGGCTGGAGTTCGGTCTCCTACCGCCTGGAATATCCGCAAGGATGGGCCGGCTCCGCCGAGGCCACGAAGAAGGCGACGGCGACCATGCGGTCCCGCGCCTCGGCCTATGCGCTCTACGTCCTGGCCAAGGGAGGCCGCGGCGACCTGGCCCGGCTGCGCTGGTGGCACGACGTGCAGATGAAGACCGAGGCCTCGCCCCTGGCCAAGGCCCAGGTGGGCGCGGGGCTGGCGATGATGGGCGACCACGCCCGGGCCCGCTCGGCGCTGCGTCAGGCCATCGGTTCGCTGGGCTATCGCGAGGATCACGACTGGTACCAGAGTCCGCTCCGGGACCTGGCCGCCATCGTGGCCCTGGCCTACGAGGCCGGCGAAGCCGACCTCGCCCGCGGGCTGCAGGGCCGGCTGGAGAACGCGGTCAAGGACCCCGACGCGCTCAACACCCAGGAGCAGGCGCGCCTGCTGCAGGCGGCCCATGCGATGCTGAAGGCCGTCGGACCGATGAAGGTGCAGGCCACG
>DASUIJ010000049.1:0-9095 GCA_036279815.1 Phenylobacterium sp.
CCGAAGGTGCCCCGAAAAGCGCTGGCGACGTCGCCGGCCACACGTCGCTCACCGGCGGCCGGGGCCTGCTGCAGGACGAGCCGCTGATCTTCGAGCTGGGCGGCTGGACCAAGACCGGCGTCGACCTGCCGGCGGCCGAGCACGACGCCTCCGACCTGGCGGGCCTCACCCGCGCGGACTTGGCGCTGCCGGGCCTCTCCGAGCCCGAGGCGGTGCGCCACTACGTGCGCCTCAGCCAG
Source organism: Phenylobacterium sp. (assembly GCA_036279815.1). Lineage (GTDB taxonomy): Bacteria > Pseudomonadota > Alphaproteobacteria > Caulobacterales > Caulobacteraceae > Phenylobacterium. The sequence goes on from DASUIJ010000049.1 coordinate 240, forward strand.
AAGAACCACGCCATCGACCTGGCGCTCTATCCGCTGGGCTCGTGCACCATGAAGCACAATCCGCGGCTCAACGAGAAGATGGCCCGGCTGCCGGGCTTCGCCGACCTGCACCCGCTGGCGCCGGTCTCCACCGCCCAGGGGGCGCTCGCGCTGATGGACCAGCTGGCCCACTGGCTGAAGACCCTGACCGGGATGCCGGCGGTGGCGCTGTCGCCCAAGGCCGGGGCTCACGGCGAGCTCTGCGGCCTGCTGACGATCAGGGCGGCGCACGAGGCCAACGGCCAGGGCCATCGCCGCACCGTGCTGGTGCCCACCTCCGCCCACGGCACCAACCCGGCCACCGCGGCCTTCGTGGGCTATTCGGTCACCGAGATCGCCCAGACCGAGGACGGCCGGGTCGACCTGGCCGACCTGGAGGCCAAGCTGTCGGACGAGGTGGCCGCCATCATGGTGACCAACCCCAACACCTGCGGCCTGTTCGAGCGCGACGTTATCGAGATCGGCCGGCTGACCCACGCTGTGGGGGCCTATTTCTACTGCGACGGCGCCAACTTCAACGCCATCGTCGGCCGGGTGCGCCCGGGCGACCTGGGCGTCGACGCCATGCACATCAACCTGCACAAGACCTTCTCCACCCCCCATGGCGGCGGCGGGCCGGGCGCGGGGCCGGTGGTGCTGTCCGAGGCGCTGGCGCCCTTTGCGCCGGCGCCCTGGGTGGTGGGCGGCGAGGGCGGCTTCAGGCTGATCGAGGAGACGCAGGGCGACGCCGCCCAGGGCTTCGGCCGCATGGTCGCCTTCCAGGGCCAGATGGGCATGTTCGTCCGGGCCTACGCCTACATGCTCAGCCATGGTTCCGACGGCCTGCGGCAGGTGGCCGAGGACGCGGTGCTGAACGCCAACTACATCAAGGCCCGGCTGTCGGTCGAGATGACCGCGGCCTTCCCGGACGGGCCCTGCATGCACGAGGCGCTGTTCGACGACACCTGGCTGGACGGAACCGACGTGACCACCCTCGACTTCGCCAAGGCGATGATCGACGAGGGCTTCCACCCCATGACCATGTACTTCCCGCTGGTGGTGCACGGGGCGATGCTGATCGAGCCGACCGAGACGGAGTCCAAGCAGGAGCTCGACCGGTTCTGCGATGCGCTGCTGGCCCTGGCCCGGGCCGCCAAGGCGGGCGACGCCGAGCGCTTCAAGGGCGCGCCCTATCTCGCGCCCCTGCGGCGGCTGGATGAAACCCTGGCCGCGCGGAAGCCCAAGCTCACCTGGAAACCGGCGCCGGCCACTGTGGCTCCGGCGCCGCTGGCGGCGGAATAGCGCACCTGGAGAAAATTTAACCGGCTTGTGGTCTTTACGACTCCTCAGTGCGTTCGCATATCGGGTGCACGCGATCATCGTCCGCCTCCCCAACGGGCGCGGGTCGCGCATCCCAGGATAAAAGCCGTGTCTTTCGCTGCGCCCAGCCTGCGCGTCATGCGCGCCTCCGATGAAACCGCCCGAGACCTTGCCGGTCGCATCGGGCGCTTTCTGCTGGTCATGGTCGGGCTCGCGGTGATGGCCGTGGGGCTGGTCACGGCGCCGCTGCCGGGCCACCTGGGCCTGCCGATCCTGGTGGTCGGCCTGATGATCGTGCTGCGCAATTCCTTCAAGGCGCGCCGCCGGTTCGTGCGCATGCAGAAGGCGCACCCCAAGATGATCTTCCCGCTGCGCCGGCTGCTGCGCCGCGAGCCGGAAGTGGTTCTGGTGCTGTGGCAACAGCTGCTGCGGGTCGAGCGCCTGATCCCGCATCCGCGGTTCCGGGTGCTGGTCCGCCTGCGCCGCGCCCTGCGTCGCTACTTGAAGCGCATGGCCCACCGGGCTGCGGCGCGGAAAGCCGCTGCGGCCCAGAAGGCGCTCAGTGTGGCGCCGGCGCCGCTCCCGGCCGAATAGCCGCTTAACCGCGAAATTTTACCGGGCCGTCGCCTTTAACCGGCCCATATGCGTTCGCATATCCGACCGGACCGTCTTCCCCCGAAGGCGGTCTCCATTCAAAGTGACCTAGAGCAACATCCGTCCGGGTGTTGCTCGGGCGCGGTTGTCCTCCCCCGAGCAGCCGCGTCGCCCTGGATCAAGAACAAGTGTCTCTCGCCTTGCCCAGCAAGCGCGTCAAGCGCGCCTCCGACGAACTGGCCCACCAGGTGGTGGGCCGGGTCGTGCGCTTCGCGCTGTCGGTGACGGGGGGACTGATCGTCGTGGCCGGCGTCCTGATCGCGCCGCTGCCGGGCCCCATGGGCCTGCCGGTGGTGGTGGTCGGGCTGATGCTGGTGCTGCGCAATTCGTTCAAGGCGCGCCGCCAGTTCGTCCGCTTTCAGCACGCCCATCCCCGCGTCGTGTTCCCGATCCGTCGGCTGCTGCGCAGGGAGCCGGAGGTGCTGCAGGTGTTCTGGCAACAGACGCTTCGGGTCGAGCGGCTGATCCTGCCCCGCAAGATGCGGTTCGCAGTAAAAAGCCGGCGCTCTTTCAAGCGCCGGCCCGGAGTCGCGTAGCTCGCTTTTCAGCCTACTGGAGCTTGGCGCCCATCTGACCGATCGCCAGATCGATCAGCGGATCCGACTTCGTCCCGGCCAGGCGCTGGACCAGCACCTGTTCGGTCATCTGGGCGGCCAGTTCGGCGGCGGCCGCCTTGACGTCCGCCTGGGCCTGGGCCTCGGCGGTGGCGATCTTGCGCTCGGCCAGGTCGGCGCGGCGCTTGATCTGGTCTTCCAGCTTCGCCTTGGCCTCGACCTGAAGGCGCTTGGCCTCCTCCTCGGCGTTGGCCAGCATCGCCTTGGCGGCCTTTTCGGCCTCCTCGCGCTCGACCTTGATCTGGTTGAGCAGGCCCTGGGCCTCCTCGCGCAGGCGGGTCGCCTCGTCGAGCTGGGCCTGGATCTTGCGCCCGCTTTCGCCCAGGGCGTTCCAGGCCAGCTTGTGCACGCCGAACCGGACCATGAGCAGCACGAAGATCACGAAGGCGACGCCGACCCAGAAGTGCGAGTCGCGGAACATCTCGATCAGGAACGGGGGCATTGCTCTTATCCTTTGGCGGCCTGAGCCACCTCGGTCGCGCTGGCGGCGCGTCCGGTCAGCTTCTGCACCATGGCCTGGGCGATTTCGGCGGCGATGCCGCCGACGCTGGTCATTGCGCGATCGCGTTCGGCGGCGATGCGGGCTTCCGCCTCGCCGGTGGTCGCGGCGAGCGCGGCCTCCTGCTCCGCCAGCTTGGCGGCGATCTCGGCCTGCGCCTTGGCGCGGGCGTCGAGCGCCACCTTGGACACCTGGGCCCGGGCCTGGGCCCGTTCCGCGGCGGCCGCCGCGGCTTGCGCCTCGGCTTCGTCCTTCAGGGCCCGCGCGGCGGCGATGTCGCCGGCGATCTTCTCGTCACGCGCGGCGATCGTTCCGCCGAGCTTGGGCACGGCGAAGACGCGCATGAAGGTCATGATCACCACGAAGATGATCAGCAGCCATACGATCTGGCCCGGCCACCATTGCGGGTCGAACTGCGGAAGGCCGCCGGAGCCGCCTTCGTGCTCGGCCGCGCCCGTGGACTCGTGGGTCTCGGTCGCCATCGGGTGTCTGTCCGGCTGGGCTTAGACGAAGCGCAGCAGCAGGGCGACCACGAGGGCGAAGATGCCCATGGATTCGGTCAGCGCCATGCCCAGGAACAGCATCGGCTGCTGGCTGGCGGCGGCGGCCGGGTTGCGGATCGCGGCTTGCAGATAGTTGCCGAACAGGATGCCGAGGCCGGCGCCCGCGCCGATCATGCCCATGGTGGCCAGGCCGGCGCCGATGTACTTCGCGGTGTTGACGTCCATTTCTCTCGTATTCCTCTTTAGGAAGGCTTGCTTAGCAAGTTGGGGATTTCAGGGGGTCGGTCAGTGGCCGTGGCCGAAGTTGACGACCTCGTTGACGTAGACGGTGGCCAGGGCGGCGAAGACGAACGCCTGCAGGAAGGCCACGACGAGTTCCAGGGCGGTGAGCGCGACGATCATCGCCAGCGACAGACCCGCGCCCAGGAAGCCCAGGGAGGCGATGCCGCCCGACAGGCCCACGATGCCCAGGGCCACGACGAAGCTGCCGAAGATGCTCATGACCACGTGGCCGCCCAGCATGTTGCCGAACAGTCGCATGGCCAGGGTGAGCGGCCGGGCGAAGAACGAGATCATCTCGATGGGCACCATGAAGATGACCATGGCCAGCGGCATGCCCGAGGGCACGAACAGTTTCAGGAAGCCGACCCCGTTCTTCACGAAGCCCAGCACCAGGATGCTGAGGAAGGTGAGGAGGGCCAGCGTCGCGGTGACCGCGAGCTGGGCGGTGGCGGTGAAGGTCCAGTTCTGACCGGCCAGGCTGCCGACCGAGAGCACCACGCCCATCAGGTTCAGCGTCATGATCAGCATGAACAGGCTGAAGATGAAGGGGATGTAGGGCCGGCCCTTGGGACCGATGATCGGACCCACCAGGACGTTGTCGATGATGCCGTACAGGGCCTCGGCCACGGCTTGGCCGCGATTGGGCACGATCTGGCCGCGGGCGGTCGCCAGCAGGAAGGCCATCACGAGGCCGGCGCCGATCAGCATGGCGCCGATGGAATTGGTGATCGACATGTCGATCGCGACGTTCCCGATATGCACCGGCGGGATATCCACAAGCTTGTGGATCATGAACTGGTGCATCGGGTTGATGGCGGGCTGCGCCATGTCTTCACGCCTCAATCGTTATCGTCATCGTCGGGGACGCTGGGGAGGACCCCGGCCTTCTCCGACTCCGCGTTGGCCCATTTGCCGGCGCCTTTGACGGCGACGAAAATGGATAACCCCGTTCCGATCAGCAGACCGCCGATCAGGCCCAGGGGCGATGTCCCGGCGAAGCGATCAATGAGCCAGCCGAAGCCGGCGCCCCCGAACACCCCGCCTATCACCTCCGCCAGGAAGCGATAGCCTTGCCCCATCGCGCGTTGAGCCGTGAAGCTCGTCTGCTGCGCGCGCCCGGTTTCGAACGCGTCCAACCGCTTGTCGAGGCGCTTTAGAGCCTCTTCGCGCGATTCGTCCGAGTTGGGCATGGCGTCGTGGCCTCCAAGACCGCGACGTCCGCCGCCGCTTCGGGGGGCTTTTAGGTCGCGCGGAACCTATAGGGCAGGGTGCAGTGCGTCAAGGCTGGGCGAAGGTTATTTAAGCATATGATTTTATGCAGGTTTTTGGCCCGCGACACCCTGTCGCCGCCCGGCCTTCACTGCGCCGCCATGGCCTCGGCCTGACGCAGATCGACCGAGACCAGCTGAGAGACGCCCCGTTCGGCCATGGTCACGCCGAAAAGGCGGTCCATCCGGGCCATGGTCACCGGATTGTGGGTGATGGCCACGAAGCGGGTCTCGGTCCGCCGGCGCATTTCGTCCAGCAGATTGCAGAAGCGGTCGACATTGGCGTCGTCCAGGGGCGCGTCCACCTCGTCCAGCACGCAGATCGGGGCGGGGTTGGCGAGGAAGACGGCGAAGATCAGCGCCGCCGCGGTCAGGGCCTGCTCGCCGCCGCTCATCAGGCTCATGGTCGCCATGCGCTTGCCGGGCGGGCAGGCGTAGATCTCCAGGCCGGCTTCCAGCGGGTCGTCCGACTCGACCAGCCGAAGCTCGGCCTGACCGCCCTGGAACAGGGCCTCGAACAGCGCCTTGAAATGCTCGTTGATCACGTCGAAGGCGGCGACCAGGCGCTCGCGGCCCTCGCCGTTCAGTTCGTCGATCCCCTGGCGAAGGCGGGCGATGGCGCCGGTGAGGTCGGCGCGCTCGGTCTGCATGGTCTCCAGGCGGGCGGCGTGCTCGGCGGCCTCGTCCTCGGCCCGCAGGTTGACCGGGCCGATGGCGTCGCGCTGGCGCTCCAGATTGTAGAGGTGGGCCTCGACGCCCTCCGCGGCGCTGGGAATGGCCACGGCCTCGTCGGCCAGGTTCTGTCCCAGCTGCTCGGGCTCGACGCGGGCGGTCTCGCGGATCTGGGCGGTGACTTCGGTCAGGCGCTCGGCGGCGGCCTCCAGGCGGGCGGAAAGGGTGGCGCGCAGCTCGCGGCTCTCCGAGGCGGCGGCGTCGGCGGCCCGGACGGCGCGGTCGGCCTCGGCGCGGGCGCCCTCGGCCTGGGCAAGGGCGTCGGAGGACTGGGCCCGGCGCGCCTCGGCGACGGACAACTCGTCGAGCAGCTTCTCGAACCGCTGCTGATGGGTCGCCGGCTTCTCATGCGCCTCGTCGAGCAGGGCCCTGGCCTTGGCGCGGGCCTCGCCCAGGTGGTCCAGGCGCTTGGCGGCGGCCTGGGCGCGGCGGGTCCAGTCCTCGCGGTCGCGGTTCAGGTTCTCGAAACGCCGGGCGCGGCCCTCGCGTTCGCGGGCTTCGACGTCCATGGCCGAGCGGGCGGCGGCGGCGGCTTCGCGGGCGGGACCGGCGGCGGCCCGGGCCTCGGCCAGGCGGGCCGCCAGGTCGCCGACGGCGGTGTCTTCAGCCGATTCCTCGACCGCCACCCGCAGGATCGACTCGGCGTCGGCCAGTTCGGCCTCGAAGCGGCGAATCACGTCGTCGAGGGACTGGGCGTGGGCCTCGCGGCGGGCGGCCTCGCGGTCGAGCTTCTCGCAGGCGGCGCGGGACGCGGCGACCTTCTGCTCGGCGGACGGGGGCTGGCGGCGGGCCTCGCGCAAGGCCTCCTCGGCGGCGCGGACGCGGGCGGTGGCGGCCTGGAGGGTTTCGCGGGTGGCGCGGGCCTTGGGCTCGACCACCTCGACCTCGGCCTCGACCTCGGTCAGGCGGGTCTTCTGCTCCATGCGCACGGCGGCGGGCTTGGGGGCGTCGGCGCGAGCGGTGAAACCGTCCCAGCGCCAGAGATCGCCCTCGCGGGAGACCAGCCGCATGCCGGGCTCGAGGCCCGCCTGCAGGCGGTCGCCGTCCTCGCGGCCGACCAGGGCCACATAGGCCAGGCGGGCGGCCAGGGCCCTGGGCGCCTTGACCAGGGGGGCGAGGGGCTGGGCGCCGTCCGGCCATTTCGGGGCCGCCGGATCGCGTCCGCCCCAGAAGGCCGGGGCCTTGGGATCCAGCGCCGCGTCCAGGTCGTCGCCCAGGGCGGCGGCCAGGGCGGCCTCGTAGCCGCGGTCGGGCGCGACCTCGTCCAGGGCCGGGGCGAAGCCGCCGCGCCGCTGCTGGGCGACGATCTGCGCCAGGGCCCGGGCCTCGGCGGTGAGCCGACCCAGGTGTTCGTCGAACTTGCGGGCCGCCTCGCGGGCCTCGCCCTCGGCGGCCTGGGCCTTGGCGCGTTCTTCCTCGGCGGCGTCCAGCGCGGCGCGGGCGGCGGCCAGGGCGGCCTCGGCCTGCTCCAGGTCGGAGCGGGCCTGGGCGACAAGGGGATTGGCGGCGGGGCCGAGCTGCTCGCGTTCGTGCCGGGCCTGGTCCAGCGCCCGGCGGGTGCGGGCGACGCGGCCGGTGGCCTCCTCGACCCGGGCGGCGCCGGCCCGGCGGCGGGCCTCGTCGGCGGCGGCCTGGGCGGCCAGGGCCTCGACGGCGGCGTCGGCCTCGACCCGGGCGGCCTCGGCCGCCTGGGCGGCGGCCTGCAGTTCCGGCCCGCGCTCGGGCGCCGCGGCGATGGCGGCCTCCAGCGCCCCGATGTCCTCGAGCAGCCGGGCGAGCGCCACGTCGGCGTCCTCGACGATCTGGCTTTCGCGGGCGCGGTCGGCGTCGATCCGGCCCACCTCGGCGACCAGGCGCTCCACCTCTGCGGCCAGGGCCTCCCCCTCGCGCTCCAGACGGTCGCGGTCGATGGCCAGGCGATGCAGCACGGCGGCGGCGACGGTCTCGGCCTCGCGCAGGGGCTTGATCTGCTCCTCGGCGGCGGCGGCGCGGCTGGTGGCCTGGGCGGCCTCGCGGGCGGTGTCCTCCACCGCCCGGGCGGCGGCGGCGGCTTCCTCGGTCAGGCGGCCGGCGGCGTCGCGCGCCTCGGCCCAGCGGGCGTAGAGAACCGCCCCCTGCAGGGCGCGAATCTCGGCCGACAGCTTCTTGTAGCGCTCGGCCTGGCGGGCCTCGCGCCTGAGGCGGCCGAGCGCGCTCTCCAGCTCCTTGGCGACGTCGTCGAGGCGGGTGAGGTTGGTCTCGGCGGCGCGCAGGCGCAGCTCGGCCTCGTGGCGGCGGGAGTGCAGGCCCGAGACGCCGGCCGCCTCTTCCAGGATCATCCGGCGGTTCTGCGGCTTGGCGGCGATCAGCTCGGAGATCTGCCCCTGGCGCACCAGGGCCGGCGAGTTGGACCCGGTCGACGCGTCGGCGAACAGCAGCTGGACGTCACGGGCGCGGACCTCGCGGCCGTTGATCCGATAGGTCGAGCCTTCGCCCCGGTCGATGCGGCGGACCACTTCCAGCACCGGATGGTCGTTGAACGCCGCAGGCGCACGCCGGTCGGAGTTGTCGATGGTGAGCGTCACCTCGGCGTGGTTGCGCGAGGCCCGCCCGCCGGAACCCGCGAAGATCACGTCGTCCATCCCGCCGGCCCGCATGGCCTTGGCGGAATTGGCGCCCATCACCCAGCGCAGGGCTTCCAGCAGGTTCGACTTGCCGCAGCCGTTGGGCCCGACGATGCCCGTGACTCCAGGCTCGATGCGGAACTCAGTCGCATCGACGAAGGACTTGAACCCGGAAAGGCGCAGCCGCTGGAAGTGCACGTTGGGGGAGACCCCTCCTTACTTGCCGGCGGAGGCCGCGGCGACGGCGGCGTCGAGCTGCTCCAGGGTCACTTCACCCGAGGCCACTTCCTTGCCGTTGATGAAGAAGGTGGGCGTGCCCGAGATCTTCTGTTCCTTCGAGGCCTTCTCGACGCGGTCGTTCAG
>DASUIJ010000050.1:0-16698 GCA_036279815.1 Phenylobacterium sp.
GGCCGAGATCGACGCGGTCATCTCCGAGATCTCCGCTTCGGCCCAGGAACAGTCGACGGGGCTCGCCCAGGTCAATGTCGCGGTCAACCAGATGGACCAGGTGGTCCAGCAGAACGCCGCCATGGTGGAGCAGTCCACCGCCGCGACCCATTCGCTGAAGGCGGAGACCGCCGAGCTGGTTCAACTGGTGGCCAGGTTCCAGGTCGCGGGCGGCCGCGCCGCCAGCCGCGCGGCGCCGCGGCTTGCGTCCGCCGGGGCCGAGGCAAGGCCTTCGCCCGCCCGGGCCATGCAGCGCAAGGTCGCCGCCGGCATGGGCGGCGGCGCGAGCGCCGGCGAGGGCTGGGAGGAATTCTGAGAATGACCGTGTCCCAGACCAGATTCCCGCCCGTCGGCGCGGAACTGATCATGGTGCAGATCGGCGACCAGCAGTTCGCCATCGACATCATGTCGGTCCGAGAGATCCGAGGCTGGACCCCGTCCACGCCTCTGCCGCACGCTCCCCATTACGTCCGCGGCATGATCAACCTGCGGGGCCTCATCCTCCCGGTGGTCGATCTCGGCTCGCGCCTGGGCCTGGCTTCAACACAGCCCGACAGTTCCTCCGTCGTCGTCGTGGCGGAGATCAGCGGCCGCCAGGTCGGACTCCTGGTCGACGCGGTCTGCGACATCCTCCTCGTCACCGAGAACATGCTGCAGGAGACGCCGGACGTCGGGGCCAGCGTCATCCAGGATTTCGTGCAGGGCGTCATGACCACGGAGGACGGGATCGTGACCCTGCTGCGTCTCGACGAGGTGCTTCCGAACGGACCGGAGAGCGCCGCCGCGGTGGCCAGAGCGGCCTAGGTGTTGAGCCCCGAGGTCAGGTGGGCGGGATCAGGCCTGACGCGGTCGGGTTCATCAGGCTGAACGTGATCGGAGCCGGAACCCCGGCGGGCGCCTGGTTGTAGCCGCCCCCGGCTACCACGTCTTTCAATCCGAAGTTCCGCCGTTGCTCCAGCCCGTCCATGCGGCGAGCCCCGCACGCTCGGCCCGCCAGATCCCTTTGATTGCTCCGTAACAAACCGGGGCGCTAAAGTTGATCCTGGAGTCGGGGAGGACCATGCGGGAGATTGAGGTCCGCCACGACGGTCTGAACCGTCATCGGCTCATTCGAGGCCAGGATCAGTGGGTCGTGGAGCAGAAGGCCGCAGAGCTTCGCGCCCGGTGGAATGACGCGTGGATGCGACGACAGGACCTGGAGCATCGCCTCAACTTGCCGTTCTCCGGCGGCGCCGGGGGAAAAGGCGCGCCGGTCGTGCTGATCATCGGTGATCACGGCCTCGAGGTCTTCGAGCAGCTGTCCTGCACGCTACGGCGGCGCGGCATGCGGGTCGTCCTGGTCAGCCCGGGACCGGAGCCCCGGAAGACCCCGGCCGGGCGACTGAAGGGCTGGCTGCGCGCCCGCTGGATCTACGACGCCCACATCGACGCTTCGGAACTGGGCGCGGACGGGTCGCTGCCGGAGCGGCTGGACCGGGTCACCATCCTCGACGTGCTCGCCGACGAAAACGCCCTGGCGGCGGCCGGGTTGAAGCACTCGCCCCTGTCGGCCCTCGCCGCGCGTGGACTTGCGCACCGCCGCCTTCCTCCCGAACGCCTCCTCGACAAGTTCGAGGTGAACGCGATCCTGCAACAGGCCGGCGTCCGGGTTCCTCCGCAGGTCCGCGCGACGGCGGTCAGCCCGGCGCAAGCGGCGCAGCAACTGGGCCTGCCGCTGGTGGTGAAGGCTCGCACGGGGTCCGGCGGCGCCGGCGTGAGAATCGCCGCCTCGATCGGCGAAATCCAAAGGGCGACCGAGGAATTGTCCGGCGACGATCCCGAGGGCGTCTTCTACCAGAAGCACATCGAAGGGCGGATGGTGATGTACGGGGTCGTCGCCGGTCCGGACGGCCCTGTGATCGAGCACGGCCTCGGCGTCGAGGCCACCCGTTCGCCCCTGGGGCCCAGCGCGGTGGTCCGGGTGTGCGATGATCCTGAGCTGCTCGCGGCGGGAAGGTCGGTGGCCCAGGCGATCGGTTGTCTGGGTCTTGCCGAGCTTGGCTTCATCCGGGACGCCCAGGGCGAGTTGTGGCACGTCGACGCCAACTGCCGCTGCTGGGGGAACATGACGTCGCTGCTGCGGGTCGGCATCGACTATCCGCAAGCCTATCTCGCGCTGCTGCTCGACCGGCCATCCCGGCCCCGAGCGGCGCCCGCTGTCACGGCCAATGGCGAAGCGGCGGTGCTTCCCTTCATGCTGTTCCAGGCGGCGTCTCAAGGCCCGGCGCGGGAGATCGCCGCCTTCGCGGGGCAGTTGGTCACGTTCTGCCGCAAGGGTCCGGGGGCGTTCTACGCGATCCTCGCCTTCACCAAGGCCGGAAAGCTGCTGGGGCGCCGCGGACTCCACGCCGCGCGCCGGGCGCTGGTTTCGCCGGGCTGGCGCCCGCCGTCGGCTTCGGTCCCGCCATGAGCTCGCCGGGCGTGTCCGCCAGCCGGATGAGCGGTCGTCCCGCGGCCCGGCCACGGGCCGATTGAGCGCGCCGCGATGGAGGTTCCAGCTCACGCCTATCAGTGCGACATCGTCACCGACGAGGCCGCCTTCGCAGGCCTGGAGAACGCCTGGAACGCCTTGTATGGCGTCGTCCAGGACGCCTACCTCAGCGACAGTTTCGACTGGGCCCGACTGAGCTGGGAGCTCGTCTGCCGCCCGAGAGGCCGCGAACTGTTCTGCCTCGTCGTGCGACGCGGTTCGCAGACCGTCGCGATCTGGCCGCTGGTGCTCTCCCGTCGCGGAATGTGGCGCATAGCCAGTCCCCTGGACTCCGAAACCTCCGAGTACTGCCCGTTCCTGATCGACCCCGCAGCGGACCTGGAACAGGTGTGGCGCGCGTTCCGCGACAGGCTCAGCGGCTGCGGCCGGGTCGACGCCCTGTGCCTGGACTTTGTGCGCGAAGAGCGCCCCTTGGGCCGCTGGCTCGCGGGGCAGGCGGGCTCCGTCAAGACCCTGTCCCTGCCTACGTCGCAGCTCTGCGGCGCGGACAACGCCGATTGGGACGGTTACCTGGCGCAACAGTCACGCGGTCTCCCTGCGGCCCTGCGCCGGGACTGGCGCAAACTGGCGGCGACAGGCGAGGTCCGGTTTGAGGACGTCACCGACCGCGGCGAGCGCGCGGCGATCTGGTCCTGGATGCTTGCGAACAAGCGCGACTGGATGGTCCGCCGAGGGAGGACAAACGACTGGTTCATCTCGGAAAGCTACGCCCGCTTCGCGTCGGCGAGCCTCGATTGGTTCGGAGCCGGCGGTGGCCGGCGGATTTTCGCCCTGAAGGTCGATGGCGTCGTCATCGCCGCCGACCTGTGCAGTGTGGATCGGGTCCGCCTGGAAGCCTTCGTCACCACCTATGACGAGGGCTATACGGCGTTCTCGCCCGGCAAGCTCCTGCTCCAGGAGACCGCCCGCTGGGCGTTCGAGCGGGGCCTGATCTGCGATCTGCGGGTTGGTCATGACTCGTACAAGAGGCGATGGGCCAACCAGTTCGGACAGGTCTCGTTCTTCACCCTTCCAATGACCCCGGCAGGCAGGCTGGTCGCGCCCTACGATTTCGCGCGCAGCTGGGCGAGGCGAAGGATGCCGCGATCCCTGCGCGCGCCGGTGGCGGCGGCCCTGAGGCGCTGGTCGGGACGGGGCGGGGCTTGAGCGGGTCCTGAAGCGCGCCGGCGCCGGGGTTGGGACCGGGCCTAGGGGCTGTCGCGCATATGGACGACGGCGAACCGGTCCGCGTAGAGCCGCCGCCATCCGGGGCGGGCGTCGAGAACGGCGGCCAGCGGCGTTCCGGGTCGCAGGATCGTCCAGGCGACGTGCTGGTCGAGCAGGGTCTGGTCCAGGACCGCCGGATCGGCTCGCATGATCCGGTCGTAGCGGTCCATGAAGGCGTCGCCGTAGAGGTCGGTGCGGCCGTCGACATAGGGGCGGACGCCTCGATAGATCAGATAGCCGCCGAAGCCGTAGTCGTTGAGCAGCGGCCGGGTTCTGAGGTCTGCGGGTACATGGTCGATCGCCGCGCCGGGCGTCGTCGTCCCGTCCAGGCGGGCGAGGGGGGTGAGGGCCCGCAGGCCGACCAGGACGAGCGCGACCGCGGCGAAGGCCAGCCAGCCTCCGATCCGCTCCGGCCTCGGGACCGGCCTGGCCTGTCCCAGGGCCGTGGCGATCGGCCCGGCCAGCACCATGGCCGCGACCAGGGCCGCCACCATCACGTGACGGTCGTGCTGCAGCGCCATGTGCAGCAGACCGATCAGCAGCAGGACCCTGACCGGCGCCACCCTGACACCCCGGGTCAGGCAGACGAACAGCGTCACCGCCAGGCCGAGCTCGAAGGGACTGAACCTGGAAAAGTCGGTCGGCCGCCATTCGTCGATTCCCGCCAGGGAGGTCATGCCCATCAGCTTGAACGGAAACACCAGGCCCCAGGGGCCCTCCGGGGTCACCGCCGCCGCGCAAAGGCTGAGTGCGGAAAACAGGCCCCAGGCCCAGAGGGAGCGCAGGCGCTCCGACGGCGGGCTCTCATAGATCGCCTCGAGGGCGAAGGCGCCCAGGAGCAGGAAGCCGAAGACGAAACTGCCGTGGAGATCGGCCCACAACAGGATCAGGACGGCGGCCCACCACGGCGGCGCGCGCTGCGCCTCCCGGGCCCGCAGCAGGACCATGGTCCACCCGATGACCAGCGGCAGGACCAGGACATGCGGCCGCGCCAGCAGGCTGGGCGCCAGGCAGGACAGGGTGAGGGTGACGGCCAGGGTGAGGCTGAGCCAGGACGACAGCGACCGGGCGAGCTGGCGGGTCAGCAGCAGGGCCGCCAGGGCGAGCGCGGCCCCGTAGAGCACCACCAGGCCGTTCCAGCCGCCCAGCCGGAAGGTCAGCGCCATCAGGATCTCGGACAGCCATTCATGGGCCTGCCACGGAGCGCCCAGGCGGGTGAAGGAGAAGGGATCGACATGGGGAACCTGCCCGTGCCGCAGCATCCATTCCCCGGCGGCTAGGTGCCAATAGGTGTCGCCGTCATGGAGCAGGCGCCCGTCGAAGAGCGCCACCGCCAGCATCAGCAGCGCCGCGCACGCCGCGATGACAAAGCTGCGGTCGGTGGGGACTTGGCCCGGCGACGATGCGCTGTGTGCGAGGCCTGGGCCGGTCATGGCGGCATCCTTGGATACAATCGTGAGGGTAGCTTTAATCCCCTTGCGCCGAACGGCGCTCGCCGGACGCCTGCGCGTCAGCCTGGGGGCGGCTTCCGGCGCCTCCTCGAGAGCGCGCGCGTCCTGCCTGTTGCGTTGCACGCGCTGCGCACAGGGTGAGCACCGCAAGGCCTTTTTGCAGAAGGCCTGGCTTTGTCATTGCGCTGCAACATAAATGGCGGATAAGGCATCCGTCTTGCAGGTGGGCGCATTCGTCCAAGCCCGTGTCCTGCGATGGAGCGTACCGCCATGTTGATGACCCCCATGCGCGTCTTCCCGAGCCTGTTTGTCGGGCGCCGGTCCCTCGTCGAGGCGATGGAAGTCGCGGACCAGGCCAAGGGTCTGGTCTTCACCTGCGGGGCCTGCGAGGCGCACATCCTCACCGCGGAGAGCCGCGAGGCCGTGGCGGACGTGGTCGTGAAGTGCCGCTGCGGCGAGTACAACCAGCTCTGAGGCCGGGCGCCTATCGTCCTGCCAGGGCGTAGATTCGATCTATCACCGCCATGTTGGCCACCGCATCCGCGCCGCCGGTGAGCGCCGGCGCGCCCTCACGCATGACCTCGACCACGTGCTCGAGCTGCGCCTCGTAGGTGGTGGGGCCGTCCACCGGCTGTTCCACGGTCTTGCCGTCGATCACGGTGGTGAACCGGCAGCCCATCTGCGGGGCGAGGAAGTTCAGGATCTCCAGCCGTCCCTTGGAGCCGCCCAGGGTCAGGCGGGCCGCGCGCGTGTCCGTCACCATGGCGCAGGCGATCTCGGCCCGCGCGCCGGAGGGGAAGGCGAGCGCCGCGGTCATCCGGACGTCGACGCCGTCCACGAACTCGCCGCGGGCCTCCCGCACCTGCGGCTCCTCGCCGATCAGGGTGCGGAGCGCGTGGATCGGATAGCAGCCCAGGTCCATCAGCCCGCCGCCGCCCAGCTCCGCCCGCCAGCGCAGCTCGTCGGGGGTGCGTGCGATGGGAACCTCGAAGACGCCATAGGCGCGGTGGATCGTCCCCAGCGCGCCCGAGCGGACCAGCGCTTCGGCCCGCCGCATCACGTTGTGGAACCGGTAGTGGAAGGCCTCGATCAACGGCAGGCCGGCGGCCTGGGCGGCCTCGACCATGATCTTCGCTTCGCGGGCGTTCATGGCGAACGGCTTCTCGCACAGCACGGCCTTGCCGGCCGCCAGCGCGGCCAGGGTCCACTCCAGGTGGGCGGAGGGCGGCAGGCCGTTATAGACGATGTCCACGTCGTTGCGGACGATCAGGTCGCCATAGTCGGCGGCCACATGGGGAATCCCGTGCGCCCGGGCGAACTCGGCCGCGCGGTGCGGGTCGCGGGCGGCGACGGCGGTGACCTCCACGTCGTCTCGTCCGGCGGCGGGCTCCAGCACCGCGATCGGGGCGATCCGCGAGGCGCCCAGAAGTCCGATTCTCAGCATGGGCCTCCCCCGCTCATGCGACCTTGGCCGCGCCCCATTCGTTCCAGCCGAGGATCCGCGGCGTCTTGGGAACGTACATCGACTCCATCCAGTCGAGCTTGAAGCCCGCGTCGGTCACGGCCTTGGAGACCGGGCGGGTGAGGTGACAGCCTCCGGCCAGCCGCTTCCACACGGGCTCCACCCGGCGCTGCCACTTGGCGACCCCGGCGTCGGGGGCCAGGCCATGCTCACAGAACAGGAAGCTCCCGCCCGGCTTCAGCACGCGCCGGGCCTCGGCCAGGGCGGCGGCCGGCGTGTGGACCGAGCAGAGGGTGAAGGTGCAGACCACCGTGTCGAAGCTCTTGTCCTCGAACGGCAGGGCCTCGGCGGTCCCGTCCTCGACCCGGACCTCCATGCCTTCCGGCCGCGGCGCGGCGACGGCCAGGGCCCGGAGCTCGGCGGCGGGATCCACGCCGACCACCACATCGACCTTGCCGGAGTCGTAGAAGCCGAGATTGAGGCCCATGCCGATGCCCAGCTCCAGCACGCGCCCGACGGCGCGCGGCACGATCTTGGCGCGCTGGCGCATCATCGGCGGCGACGAACAGGCGCACTTCAGCAGGCCCGGCAGAATGTGGCGATTGTAGAAACCTGGCATGGGTCCTCCCCGGACTTTGGGGACACCATCGCCGATGGCGCCGCCCGCGCCTAGTGCTCCGAGGTCGCGGGGGCGTCGGCCGGCGCGGGTTTGCAGAACGGCACGATCACCAGGGCGGCGATGAAGCACCAGGCCATCAGCCGGAACACGTCGTCGAAGGCCAGGGTCGCCGCCTCGCGGCCGACGATCCGGGCGAGCTGGCCCTGGGCCATGCCAAGCGCCCGGTCGGGGTCGGGGGTGAACCGGCCGGCATAGGCGGTCAGGCCCTGGATCACCGCTTCCGCCTTTTCCGGCGCCGCGGCCATGTTTTCCCCGATGCGCAAAGCGTGGATGCGGCCGAAGTCCTGCAGCCAGGTGTTGACCACCGCGATCCCGATGGCGCCGCCCAGATTGCGCATCAGGTTGAACAGGCCCGAGGCGTAGCGGAGCTCCGACGGCGCGACGCCGTTCAGGGCCATCCCCACCGCCGGGACGATGCAGAGCAGGACCGCGAAGCCGCGCACCGTCTGCGGCGCGAACAGCTCCCAGAACCCCCACTGCGGCGTGACGTAGGAGAACATCCACAGGCCGAGCGCGAACAACGAGAAGCCCACCGCGATCACATAGCGACCATCCACCCGGGTGGAGAGCCTCGCCGCGATCGGCGCGGCGATGGCCATGGTCAGGCCGGAGACGAAGACCGTGCCGCCGATCTGCAGCGACGAGAATCCGCGCACGCGCCCCAGGAAGACCGGGGCGAGATAGGTGGCCGAATACAGCCCGAAGCCGATCACCAGGTTCAGCACGCAGGCCATGGCGAAGGTCGGCCGCAGGAACGGGGTCAGCTTCAGCACCGGCATCTTCGAGTAGAAGCTGCGCTCGAAGAACACCACCGCGCCCACGAAGGACAGCCAGGCCGAGGTCGCCACGCCGACATCGGTGAACCACTCGTGGCGCGGCCCTTCCTCGAGCATGTATTGCAGCCCGCCGAGGAACACGGCCAGCGAACCCACATGGACCCAGTCGATCCGGCGCAGCATGGCGGGCTGGGCCTCGTCCACCTTGCCGAGCATCGGCAGGATCACGGTGATGGCGACGCCCGGGACGATGTTCATGAAGAACAGCCAGCGCCAGTCGGCCACGTCGGTGACCCAGCCGCCGACGCTGGGCCCCAGGGTCGGCGCGAGTGTCGAGACCATGCCCAGGATCGCCGGGATCATCGCGCGCCGGGGTCCGTCGAACATGGCGAAGCCGGTGGCGAACACCGTGGGCACCATCGCCCCGCCCACAAAGCCCTGGATGGCGCGGAAGGCGATCATGGAATCGATGTCCCAGGCCAGGCCGCACATCAGGCTGGAGATCGTGAACAGTCCCGCAGACGCGGTGAAGAGCCATCGCGTCGAGATCGCCTGGGACAGGAAGGCGGCGAGGGGGATCATGACGATCTCGGCCATCAGGTAGGCGGTCTGCACCCAGGCGATCTCGTCGGGGCCGGCCGAGAGGCCCGCCTGGATCGAGTTCAGCGAGCCGGCGACGATCTGGATGTCCAGCAGGGCCATGAACTGGCCGAACGCCATCATCGCGAAGATCAGCAGCTTGCGCCGTTCGCCGAGGCCTGCGGCGACGCCGGAATTGTCGCTCATGATCGCCCTTGCACCCTGCCGTTTGTAATATTATGGTCATCATATAACGCGAGATGACGCAATGCGCTACAGCGACACCCACAAGGAAGAAACGCGCAGACGGATCGTCGTGGCCGCCGCCAGGGCGATGCGCGCCCACGGTCCCGACGGCGTGGGCGTGGCCCGGCTCATGGGCGAGGTCGGCCTGACCCACGGCGGCTTCTACGCCCACTTTCCCTCCAAGGACGACCTGATCGGCGCGGTCGTCACCCAGGCCTTCGACGACAACCGCGCCCGGCTTCAGCGCACGCTCGGCGGGGCGGACGACGCCACCTATCTCTCCAGTTTCGTGGACGGCTATGTCTCGGCGGGTCATCGCGACCACCCCGAGCGCGGCTGCCCGATCGCCACCCTGTCGACCGACCTCCCCCGACAGGGCGAGCCCGCGCGCGCCGCCTTCGACGCCGGCGTGAAATCTCTGATCAAGGCCCTTGCGAGCCGTCTGACCGTGGGGGCGCCCGACGAACGCGACGCGCTCGCGGGTTCGCTGGTGGCGGAGATGGCCGGCGCCGTCGCGCTGGCGCGCGCGGTCTCCGATCCGGAGCTTTCCGATCGCCTGCTGAACGAGAGCCGGCGGCGAGTGAAGGCCCGGATGGGGCTCCCCGATTCCTCTCCCGAAAAGGCATAGGCCGTGAACCAGGCTTCCACCGAAACCGTCCCCGACGCCGCGGCGCCGGACCTGGCCGCGCTCAGCGGCGTCGAGCAGCTTCGGCTGATCTTCTCCGATCCCGACCGCGCGCCCTCGGGCATGGGCAAGACCATGGGATTCGATCACGTGGAGATCGAAGAAGGTCGCGTGGTGTTCGGCGCGACCCCCCACCAGGGGGTCTACAACCCCATCGGCACCGTGCACGGCGGCTTCGCGGCCACCCTGCTGGACAGCTGCGTCGGCTGCGCGGTCCACTCCAAGCTCAAGGCGGGGCAGGGCTACACGACGCTGGAGCTCAAGGTCGCCTATCACCGGGCGCTGACCAAGGACACCGGTCCGGTCCGCGCGGAAGGAACCGTCGTGCAGATGGGCCGCCGCGCCGCCTTCGCCGAAGGCCGGCTGGTGGACCTGAAGGGGCGGCTCTACGCCACGGCCACCAGCACCCTGCTGGTCTTCGACCGGTGAGCGCCGCCATCCTCGACGGCGCCGACGACCCCACGGTGGTCGAGCTCAAGCCTCGGCCCCGCCGGCCTTCGCGACGGATCGTGGTCGTGGTCGGGGCGGCCCTGGCCGCGGCGGTGGCGGGCGTGATGGCGCTGCGCGCGCCGCCCGCGTCGGTGGCCACCGACAACGCCTATCTGAAGTCCGACCGCACGGCGGTGGCGCCGCGGGTCAAGGGCCTGGTCGCCGAGGTGCTGGTCGCGGACAACCAGAAGGTCGTGGCGGGCCAGCCCCTGATCCGCCTGGACCCCGAGGAATACGCCGCCCGCGTGGCCGGAGCCCAGGGCGACCTGGCGCTGGCGGACGCCCAGGTGGCCGCCGCCCAGGCGGCGCTGGGGCGCTGGGAGGCCGAACGCCACCTGGCGGGCGCCTCCGTCCGCCAGGCCGAGACCGACATCCGCGCCACCGACGCCCAGTCGATCCGCGCCCAGTCGGACTGGAAGCGGTTCGAGACCCTGATGGGAGACGGAACCGTCACCCGCCGCGACGCCGAGCGGGTGCGGGCGGACGCCGCCAGCGCCGCCGCCGCCGCCGACCGCAGCCGCGCAGCCTATGCGGTCAGCCAGGACCAGGCCGCCGTCACCGGACGCCGCCAGGCCGAACTCGCCGCCGCCCTGCAGGCCGCCCAGGCGCAGCGGGCCAAGGCGCAGGCGATCCTCGACCTGGCGCGCCAGGACGCCGACCACGCGGTCATTCGCGCGCCCATCTCCGGCGTGGTCGGCGACCGCCAGGCCAATCCGGGCGACTATGTCCAGCCCGGTACGCGACTGCTGACCCTGGTGCCGCTGGACACCCTCTACGTCACCGCCAACTTCAAGGAGACCCAGACCGAGCGCATGCTGCAGGGCCAGCCTGCGACCGTGAAGGTCGACGCCCTGCCGGGGGTCACGCTGAAGGCCCACGTGCAGAGCTTCGCGCCGGGGTCGGGATCGGAGTTCGCCCTGCTGCCCTTCGAGCCGGGCTCGGGCAATTTCACCAAGATCGTGCAGCGGGTGCCGGTGAAGCTGGTGTTCGACGCGGGCCAGCCGCAGGTGTCCAGGCTGCGCCCCGGTCTCTCGGCCAAGGTCAGCGTGAAGCTGAAGGCGAGCTAGGCGGCCTCGGCCGCGCCCTCGGCGGCGACCAGGTTTTCCTGCAGGGCCCGCAGCAGGTTCTCGGGCTTCATCGGCTTCTCGACCACGCCGTTCATCCCCGCCTTCAGATATCCGACGGCGTCGTCGGGGTCGGCGTTGGCGGTCAGGGCGATGATCGGCACCTGGCCGGCCTTTCCGGGGAACTGGCGGATCTCGCGGGTGGCGGCGACGCCGTCCATGCGCGGCATCTTGATGTCCATCAGGATCAGGTCGAAGCGGCCGGTGCGGGCGGCTTCCACCGCCTCGACGCCGTCGACGGCGGACTCCGAGGTGCAGTCGAACATCTCGCACAGGGTCTCGGCGACCATGCGGTTGGTGGCGTTGTCGTCGACCACCAGGATGTGGGCGGCGCGGCCCGAGCCCGTATCCTCGGCCTCAGGCTCGGCTTCGCGGGCGCGCGGCGCGGAGAAGGCGAAGACCAGGGTCTCGCCGCCGCCGCGATTGGCCTCGGTGCGGATCTCTCCCCCAAGGTCGTCCAGTATGCGGCGGCCGAGCGCCAGGCCCAGGGCCGTCTCCAACCCGAACAGCGCCTCGATCTCGCGGATATCCAGGGCGCGGTCGCCAAGATCGCGCTCGCCGCCCCCGCGAACCCGGCCTTCCAGTGAAATGGTGTCGCCCACGGTCACGGCGCGCAGGGTGGCTTCCACCGCGCCGCGCCGCACGCCGGCCACCGCCTGGGCGATGAAGCCGTCGAAGACCTGCAGAGTGCGGCCGGCGTCGATCACCGCCGTCGCCTCGGGATCGCCGTCATAGGAGACCAGCAGGGTGACGCCGGCCTCCGTGGCCCGTTCCCGCCAGCGGCACTCGATGTCGTCGACCAGGTCGCGCAGGCGCTTGGGCGTGGGATCGAATCCCAGGCCCTCGTTGGCCGCCGTCTTCAGGTCCATGCTGGAGGAGATGATCTGGCGGACGCTGGCCGCGGCTTCCGCCACGCCGGCCACGCACACCTGCGCATCCTGGGTCAGATGTTGCCGCGACAGGCGCTCGGCGAGCGCCAGCACGCCCTCCATCTGCTGATGGATTTCGCTGGTGACGCGCTCGAAAAAGAAATCGGACAGGGACATAGACCGGGAGCGGGTCCTCAAGAACTTATGCTCAGGATGCGCCTAAGCGCTTGAGGAGACGTTAAATTCGCCTGCCGTGCGAATTTCCCGTTCCGGCAAGAAAAAGGCCGGCGAGGAGCCTCGCCGGCCGATATTTCCGAAAAGTCGGGGCCGTCCCGCTCGGAGACGGCCCCAGTGGTTCCGGGAGGAAACCCGAAGGCTAGAAGCGGTACTGGACCTCGAGCCCGTAGGTGCGGGGCTGGATGAGGCCGCGGGTGATCGCGACGCCCGTCTGGCGCAGGTAGGTGCTTCCGCCCACGGTCAGGCCCGGGTTCGGGCTGCCGAAGATGGCCGTCGGGTTGGTGGAGCCCGTGGAGGTGAAGCCCTCTTCCTCGAAGGCGTTCTTCACGTAGGCGATCAGCTGGTAGCGATCCTCGCCATCCTTCCACAGGGCGCGGAAATCGGCGGCGCCGTAGGAGGGCACCTCGAAGGCCGGATCGTTGAACGGCTGATAGATGGTCTTGTCGGTCCAGGTGTAGGTGCCCGACAGGATCAGCGCGCCGGCGGCGAAATCGAACGTGTAGTTGCCGTTCACCGCGAACTTGTTCTCAGGCGACTGGAAGAGCTGCGAGCCCTTCAGGTCCTGGAACACCAGCAGCACGCCGTTGGTGACCGCCGTGCCGCCCTTGGGCTTGGCGCCCGGGAGCAGGGCCGACGGGTCCGCCGGGTCGTAGAAGCAGCAGCCTTCGGTGATCTCGGTGTTGAGGTAGCCGTAGGACGCCGTGAACTGCAGCGGCTGGATCGGTTGCCATTGGGCTTCCAGTTCCAGGCCGTAGGCGCGGGCGTCGACGTTGACGAAGTTGTTCGCCGCCGCCGTCCCGGCCGCGTTGAGCTGTGACAGGTTCAGCTGCAGGTCGCGGAAGTCGTTGTAGAACAGCGAGCCGTTCAGGATCAGGCGCCGGGCGATCGTCTTTTTCAGACCGACCTCATAGGCGTTGACGCTTTCCTGGTCGGCCTTCGGCTGCGGGGCCAGGGTGCCCAGCAGGAAGCCGCCCGACTTATAGCCGCGGCTGTAGTTGCCGTAGACCAGGGTGTCGTTGTCCGGCGTCCACTCCAGCTTGAGGGTGCCGGTGACGGCGTCCCAGCTGTCGGACAGGCTGCGGGAGTTCTGCACGCCGGCGGTGGCCGGATCCAGGTCGGTGGAGACGTCGAACGCCGCGGCGCCGGCGGCGATCGCCGGCGACAGGAAGATCAGGCGCTGGCTTTCGAAGCCGTCCTTCTCGTCCTTGGTGTAGCGCAGGCCGGCGGTGACCGCCCACTGGTCGTTGAACTTGTAGGTCGCCTGGCCGAAGACCGCATAGGCCTTCGAGTTCAGGGTCGCCTGCTGGTCGACGAAGTCCCGCGAGGGATTGGCCGCAGCCAGGGTTCCGAGCAGGGTCAGAGGCGTGGCCAGCTGGGCCTGGTTCGGGTTCGCCAGCTGGATCCGCTGACGGTATTCCTCGTGGTACTGGTAGAGACCCAGGATCCAGGTGAGGGGACCGTCCGCCTTCGAGCTCAGATTGATCTCGTTCGAGTAGTAGCGCTTGTGCTCGTCGAAATCGGTGGTCTGGGTCGGGAAGTAGGGGACCGCCATGCCGGGGATGGCGATCGCTGCGGTGCGGCTGGCGCCGTCATAGTCGCCGCCGGTCTGGTAGTTGTACTGCTGGAAGCCGCCGATGTACTTAAGGTCGGCCCAGCCCAGGTCGTAGGTGATCTGGCCGGTCAGCAGGTGGTTGCCGCGAAGCTGTCCGTAGCCGTCGGTGTTGGTGTTCATCCGGTAGGGGTCGTTCACCCCCGGATTGGCCGTCGTGTAGCCGTAGGCCGGGTTGGGCTGCAGGCCGCCGATCGGCTGGAACACGCGGGTGGTGTCGTAGGCCGTCACCAGGTTGGACAGACGGTCGCCGACGCCGGTGGTGTCGTCCCATTTGGTGCGCGAGTAGCGCAGCCAGGCGGTCGCGTTGTCGCCCAGTTCGGCTTCGGCCTGGAATTCGAAGTAGGTGCGCTTGATCGTGCCGCCGTCGTTGGCGGAGCCGGCGTTCTTGATGAAGCCTTCGCGCTGTTCGTCCTGGCTGCCGCCGATCTTGAAGCGCAGGTGCTCGGCCACCGGGATCGAGACGACGCCTTCGATCTTGCCGTGTTCGTAGTTGCCGTAGGAGGCGCGGATCTCACCGCTGAACTCGTGCGACGGATGCTTCGAGACCGTGTTCAGCGCGCCGCCCATGGCGTTGCGGCCGTAGAGCGTGCCTTGCGGGCCGCGCAGGATCTCGGTGCGCTCGACGAACAGCGGGCTCTTGAACAGCTCCGACGACGAGGCCGAATAGAAGCCGTCCGAGTAGCTGGCCACGCCCGGATCGTTGCCGATGTAGAACGTGTTGCGCCCGGCGCCGCGCAGCGAGACGCGGTCGGTGCCGGAATAGTTCATGCCCGGCGTGAAGTTCACGAAATCCTGGATGCCGGTCATGCCGACGATGTCGCGCTGGGCGGAGGTATAGGCCGAGACGGCGACGGGCACGTCCTGCAGGGCCTGTTCCCGCTTTTCAGCGGTGATGACCAGTTCTTCGATCTGGAAGTCGCCTTCGGGTGCGGCGGCCGGAGCGGCGTCCTGGGCGAAGGCGGGAACGGCGAGGGAGGCGAGGGCGAGGGCGGAAGCGCCCATAGCCAGCACGCTCCGCAGCCGGAGGCTGTTGAATGACGTCATAGGTCCTCTCAAGGCGACGGGGGCGTCGGAGAGCCCCGGTCACCTGTGTGATGCGCATGCAATGAGGCCCGGACGCGGGGAGGCGTCCGAACGGAGGGAACCTTGTGGTGGGATGAGGCCACGTCAACGTGAGCGCCGATAACTAATCGAAATCGGGGCTCGCTTACGGCGCATTGTTGCCGAAATACCGCGCTTTCGAACGAGGCGCACAAAACTGACCTGCGTTCTTTGACTTAGAAGTAAATCATTCGGAAACGGAGCATTGCCCGAGAGGGTCGATTCCGTACCGAACGCTGAAATCCGGTTTCCGATGCGAATCGCGC
Organism: Phenylobacterium sp.; assembly: GCA_036279815.1. Classification (GTDB taxonomy): domain Bacteria; phylum Pseudomonadota; class Alphaproteobacteria; order Caulobacterales; family Caulobacteraceae; genus Phenylobacterium. Next base: position 15,352 of record DASUIJ010000050.1, read on the forward strand.
GGGCTCGGTTCGCCTTCGGGGCCCGGGAGTCATCCGGGCAAAAAAAGAGGCGGCGGATCGCTCCGCCGCCTCGATCGTTCCGATGCTCCGGTGGGAGGATCGGTTTTTAGGCGCTTACCACTGCTTGGTGATCGCGACGCCGTAGGTGCGCGGTTCCGTGAAGAAGGCGTTACGGAACAGGCCCGAGGAGTCGTCGGTCAGGTAGAAGTCGGTGATGGCTTCCTCGTCAGTGGCGTTCTTCACGAAGCCCTCGAGCACCCACCCCTTGTCGCGGTTGGCGACGGTCAGGGTCAGGTTGACGTTCTGCCAGCTGTCGATCTTGTCCGGGTTGGAATTGTAGATCCGGGCGAAGGTCTCGGTCTGATGGTAGTAGTCAGCCCGGGCCACGGCGTCCCAGCCGTTGCCGAAGTCGAAGGTGTACTGGGCGCCGATCGTGACGGTCCAGCTCGGCGAGTTCGGCAGTTCCTTGCCCTTCAGATTGACCGGCGCGCCGTCGCTCACCAGGCCGCCGAAGGCGTTGGTGCCGAGGGCGATGGCTCCGGAGCCGATGTCGGTTCCCGCGCCCGCCGTCGAGGCCGGCGTGCAGACCCCAAGCAGGTTGAAGGGGTTGGTGGCGTTGGAAATGGCCAGCGCCGTCGCCGCATCCGCGGTCTTCACCACGCAGTTCGACGCCTGGGACGACTTCACCACGGTGAGCAAGGGATTGCTCTGGGTCCGGTTGAAGACGTCGATCGAGGAGCCTTGACCCAGCTCGGTGTGGAGATAGCCGATGCTGGTGTTGAAGCGCAGGTGCTCGATCGGAGACCAGATGGACTCGAACTCGGCGCCGTAGATCTTGGCGTCGACATTCTCGTTCACCGAGGTCCGGTTGACGATCTTGGAGACCTGATAGCCGGTGTAGTCGTAGTGGAAGGCCGTCAGGTTCAGCACCATGCTGCCGTCGAGGAGCGTGTTCTTCGTGCCGACCTCGAACGCGTTGACGAATTCGGGTTCGAAGGTGGCCTTCGGGCAGGTTCCGACGATGGGCGAGCAGGCCGGGTTCAGGCCGCCCGCCTTATAGCCGCGCGAGTAGAAGGCGTAGACCAGGGTGTTGTCGGTGAACGACAGTTCCGGCTTCCAGTCGAAGCCGAAGCGACCCGTGGTCTCCTTGTACTCCACAGCGCCGATCGCCGGAGCGCCCGCGGGCGCCGCGATGATGCCGCTGCCGAGGACGCCGAGGGCCACGGCGTGGTTCTCGACCTTCTTGTCGTCGTCCGTATAGCGAAGGCCAAGGGTCCACTTGAAGTTGTCGGTCATCTGCCAGTAGGCCTCGCCGAACAGGGCGGTCGACTTCAGATGATAGGGGCC
>DASUIJ010000051.1:0-3168 GCA_036279815.1 Phenylobacterium sp.
CCGGCGGCCAGCGTCCAGAGCCTGGAGGCCTCGGCGATGATCTCGGCCACGTTCCAGATCATGTCGGACACCACGGCGTCCTGCCGGACCTGCCCGTTCACCGAGACGGCGATGCGCCCCTGGGGCGGGGCGCCGTCCCACCGGCGGATCGCCGAGATCGGCGCCGAAGCGTCGAAGGCCTTGCTGGCCTCCCACGGCTGGCCCTTGTCCTTGGCGGCGTTCTGCAGGTCGCGGCGGGTGAGGTCGACGCCGACCGCATAGCCGTAGACCAGGTCCAGCGCCTTGCCGACCGGCACGTCCGCGCCGCCGGCCTTCAGCGCCACCACCAGCTCGATCTCGTGGTGCAGGTTGCTGGTGGCCGAGGGATAGGCCACCGCCCCGCCCGGCGTCACCAGGGCGTCGGCGGGCTTGGAGAAGAAGAACGGCGGGTCGCGGTCGTCGCCGCCCATCTCCCGGCGGTGGGCGGCGTAGTTGCGGCCGACGCAGAGCACGCGACGGACAGGGAACAATGCGGCCTCGCCCTCGACGGGGACGGCGGGGGCGGCGGGCGGCGCGAAGACATATCCGGTCATGGGGGCCGCCTTACGCCCGCGCTCCGCGCTTGTGAACCCTCCGCAGGGGAAGCGGCGCGTTCGTACCGGTCCCGAATCCCCTGGGGATTGACAGGCGCTAGGGCAGGCGGCTCCAAGCGAGCCAAAAGCGGCGTGAGCCTCCGGCCGCGCGATGCCTATCGAGGACCCGACATGACCCACCCGCCGGCCAAAGGCCCCCTGTCCGACCTGAAGGTGGTGGAGATGGGCACCCTGATCGCGGGGCCGTTCTGCGGGCAGATCCTCGGGGATTTCGGGGCCGACGTGGTCAAGATCGAAGACCCGAAATCGGGCGACCCGATGCGCCAGTGGGGGCGTTCCCTGCCCAAGGGCCTGTCGCCCTGGTGGCCGGTGATCGGCCGCAACAAGCGATCCCTGGCCCTGGACCTGCGGACGCCGGAAGGCCGCGAGATCGCCCAGGCGCTGATCGACCAGGCCGACGTGCTGATCGAGAATTTCCGCCCCGGCACCATGGAGAAGTGGGGCATGGGCTACGAGGCCCTGGCCGCCCGCAATCCCCGCCTGATCATGGCCCGGGTCTCGGGCTTCGGCCAGACCGGGCCCTATGCGCCGCGCGCCGGCTACGGCCTGATCGGCGAGGCCATGGGCGGCCTGCGGTACGTCACCGGCGAGCCGGACCGCCCGCCGGCCCGGGCCGGCATCTCCATCGGCGACAGCCTGACCGCCATGCATGCGGTGATGGGGATCACCATGGCCCTGCATCACCGCGCCAACACCGGCCGCGGCCAGATGATCGACGCGGCCCTCTATGAGAGCGTGCTGGCGGTGATGGAGAACCTGGTCACCGAGTACGACCTGACCGGCTATATCCGCGAGCGTTCCGGCGCGATCCTGCCCGGCATCGCGCCCTCAAACGTCTATCCCTGCGCCGGCGACGAGATGATCCTGATCGGCGGCAACGGCGACACGGTCTTCGCCCGCCTGGCGGAGACCATGGGCCGTCCGGAGCTGGCCGAGGACCCGAAGTTCGCCACCCACGCGGCGCGGGGGACCCACCAGGCGGAGCTCGACGGGATCGTCGCCGCCTGGACGCGAACCTTCACCCTCTCCGACCTCCTGGCCCTGCTGGAGGAAAAGGGCATCCCCTCGGGCCGGGTGTTCCGCGCGCCGGACATGCTGGAAGACCCGCAGTACCAGGCCCGCGGCGCCATCGTGGAGACCGACCACCCGGTGTTCGGCCGCATCAAGATGCAGAACGCCTTCCCGAAGCTGTCGGAGACCCCCGGCGAGGTGCGCTGGCCGGGCCCCGGCCTGGGCGAGCACACCGCGCAGGTGCTGGGCGAGCTGGGCCTGGATGCGGCGAAGATCGCCGAGCTCAAGGGCAAGGGCGTGGTGGCGGGGTAGCGCCGCAGTCCCGCGGGGGCTGGCGGCGAGCGGAGGTGTTCGGGGTCGGGTAGGGGCTCCAAGTCGAACCTGGCGACGTCTGTTCTCGGGCGCCGAGCGCCTCGCGCGCTTCGCCAACCTCAAGCTGATGGCGTAGCCGGGGGCCACCGCGCCTTGGACAGAATGGCCGCCATGAGGTTTGAGCCGCAGGCGGCGCGAGCGCGCTCGATATTGAACCTCCGGCAAGCTCGGCCGTTACACCCAGGCCCACACTCGCGGCAGACCCGGAGACGCTCACATGCCCACCCTTCGCTTTGCGGTTGTCGCCGCCCTCGCCCTGGCCGCCACGGGGCTCACCGCCTGTGACCGGAGCCACGAGAGTGGCGAGACCCAGAAAGCCATCGGCCATGTTGAATCCGCCGCCGGAGACGTAACCGGAAGCGAAAAGCTCAAGAGCCAGGGCAAGCACGACGAGGTCGTGGGCGGCGTGAAGTCGGCCGCCGGCGATGTGAGGGACACGGTGAAGGACGCCATGAAGAAGTGAGAGCGACCCCTCCAGCGGAGGCTTTCGGATCGTCCAGAGCGACAGCCTACCGGAGTTGCCGCGGGGAGTTTTGAGGCCTTCACGACAGGCTGACCCACCCATGACCGCGTGACCTGGCAGGCGCGGAGGTCGATCCGCGACGATGGCGGGTGCGGGCCTATGTCCTGCCGCCGCTGCCGGGCAGGACCTGCAAATGGACGGCGCGGCGAGGCCCAGTCGGAGCCTGGTGAATTTGCAGGATTGGAGGTCGGCCGCCCACGGAACGCCGTTGATCTCCATCAAGGTCTCTGGATAGCGGCGCTTTAGATTGCACTCGTGACTTCACCGACAAGGGACGAATTCCATGAGCAAAGAGCGCATTGAAGGTGTGACCCAGAAGGCGGTTGGCGCGGCCAAGCAGGCCATCGGCAAGGCTGTCGGCAACGAGAAGCTCCAGGTCGAGGGCGCCGCCGACAAGGTCGTGGGTTCCGCCAAGGAGACCGTGGGCAAGGCCAAGGACGCGATCCACAAGGCCACCCGCTAACCCGTTAGCAACCGCTTCACTGGCCGCCGGCCGCCGAGCCCGGCGACGGATGGCGCAGTGCCTGTTCAGTCGCGTTGTTCGCATCAACACCTGTCAGCAAGCCGTGGGGCGAAAACAATGTCCACCCTCCTGATCGTGATCCTCCTGATCGTCCTGCTGGGCGGCGG
>DASUIJ010000052.1:0-2237 GCA_036279815.1 Phenylobacterium sp.
TCGAACTTTCCGGCCAGGATCTTGCGGCCCGCCAGCGGGTCGGCCGGCCTGGGATCGCGGGGGGTGATGGCCAGGCCCTCAGGGCGCGGACTCACCAGCATCCAGCGGTGCATGGGCGAGCCGGCCCATTCGCGGGCGACCACGCGGCGGGTCCCGAGCGCCAGGGCCAGGGCGTAGGTCCCGCCGGGAAGGCGCGTCAAAGCCGCAAGCCCCCCCGCCACGCGTCCCCCTAGCCGCCCCTTAAGGCGGAGATGTTGGCGGCGTAGGCGTCGGGCCCGCCCTTGAACACCGCGGTCCCGGCGACCAGGGCGGTGGCCCCGGCCTCAAGGCAGAGCGGCGCGGTCTCGACCGTCACGCCGCCGTCGACCTCCAGGTCGATGTGGCGGCCGGTCGCGTCGATCATCTGCCGCAGCCGGGAGATCTTGGCGAGCTGGGAGCGCATGAATTTCTGGCCGCCGAAGCCCGGATTGATCGACATCACCAGGATCAGGTCGATCTCGTCCATCATCCACTCGATCACCGAGGGCGAGGTCGAGGGATTGAACACCACGCCGGCCTTGCAGCCCAGCTCGCGGATGCGCTTCAGCGTCCGGTTCAGGTGCGGGCCGCTCTCGGGATGGACGCTGATGATGTTGGCCCCGGCGGCGGCGAAGGCCTCCAGGTACGGATCCACCGGCGCGATCATCAGGTGGACGTCGAACGGGATCGAGACGTGGGGCTTCAGCGCCTTCACGACGTCGGGGCCCAGGGTGATGTTGGGCACGAAGTGGCCGTCCATCACGTCGATGTGCAGCCAGTCGGCGCCGGCGGCCTCCACGGCCCTGGCCTCTTCGCCCAGGCGAGCGAAGTCGGCCGCGAGGATCGAGGGCGCGATGATCGGCGTGCGAGCGGTCATGCTCCCGACTTAACGGGCGCTCCGCCCCGCGCCAACCCTAATCCGCGGTCCGCCGGAAGCGGGCGACGAAGAAGCCGTCCGTCCCGCCCGGCCGATGGTGGGGCAGGATGCGCAGGGTTCCGTCCGGGCGCAGGCTGGCGGGCGGCGACCCGCCCTCGCCGGACGCGACGGGATCGAGCGTGAAATCGCCATGCCGGGCCAGGAAGCCCGCGACCTGGGCCTCGCCCTCCTCCGGCTCCAGGGAGCAGACGCAATAGACCAGCCGACCGCCGGGCCTGACCCGCCGGGCCGCGGAATCCAGCAGCCGCGACTGCACCGCCGACAGCGACGCCACATCGCCGGGGCGTGCGGCCCACAGGACGTCCGGATTGCGGCGGAAGGTGCCGGTGGCGCTGCAGGGCGCATCCAGCAGCACCGCGTCGAACTGGCGCTCGTCGGCCCAGTCGCCGGCGTCGGCGGTGACGGTCTCGGCCTTGAGCCCCGTCCGCGCCAGGTTCTCCGCGACCCGGACCAGGCGCGCGGCGGACCGGTCCACAGCGACGACGCCGGCCCCGGTGGCGGCCAGCTGCAGGGTCTTGCCGCCGGGGGCGGCGCAGAGATCGAGCGCGGTGCGGTCGGGCCCCAGGTCGAACAGACGGGCGGGAACGGCGGCGCTGGCGTCCTGCACCCACCAGGAGCCCTCGGAATAGCCGGGCCAGGTGGAGACGTCGCCGCGCAGGGCGGTGCGCCAGGTCCCGCCGGGCAGGACCTCGACCTCGAGCTCGGCGGGCGGCGCGGCCGAGGGATCGCGCGCGGTCAGGTCGGTGGCCGGCTCGGAGGCGATCTGGGCGGCGATGGCGCGAGCCTCCTCGGCGCCGAAGGCCGCCTGCCAGCGGGCGAACAGCCACGGCGGCGCCAGGGCCTCGGGGTCGGTGAGGTTCGGCGGCTCCCGGGTCAGCGCCCGCAGGACCGCGTTGACCAGGCCCTTGAAGGGCCGCGTCTCGCGAACGGCGGCGGCGAGGTCGACGCTGGTGCCCACGGCGGCGAAGGCGGGGGTTCCCAGGGCGAAGGCCTGGGCCGCGCCCAGCCGCAGGATATTGCGCACGGCCTCCGGCGGAGCCTTGGCCAGCTTGGCGTCCAGCGCCCGGTCGATGGGTCCCAGGTGGCGCAGGGTGGCCAGGACCAGGGCGTGGGCGAAGCCGCGGTCGCGGGGCGCGAGGCCCGAGAAGGAGGGACGCGAAGTCGCCTCCTCCATGCCCGCGCGGCGGCTGAGCGCGGCGCCCAGCAGGTCGAGGGCGGCGCGGCGGGCGGGGAGGCCGGCGATGTCGGGGCCGTTGGAAGAAGATGAGGTGCTGTCGTTCAC
>DASUIJ010000053.1:0-2600 GCA_036279815.1 Phenylobacterium sp.
CCTTCGGCCAGCGGGCGGGCATGTCGGTGGAGACCCTGCCCGGGAACTGCGGCGGGCGCTTTTCCAGGAACGCGGAGACGCCCTCGCGGACGTCGGGGCCGGCGCCCAACTCCATGGCCAGGGCGCCGTCGACCTTGAGCAGGCCGAACGGGTCGGGCTCGCCGGCGAAGCGCCAGAGCATCTGGCGGGTGAGGGCGATGGAGACCGGGGCGGTGTTGTCGGCGATTTCGCGGGCGATCTCGTAGGCTCGCGGGAGCAGGTCCTCGGGCTCGAGCAGTTCGCTGACCAGGCCGCCCAAGAGCGCCTCGTCGGCGGTGATCAGCCGGCCGGAGAGGCACCAGCGCAGGGCCTGGGGCAGGCCCACGAGCCTGGGCAGGAACCAGGCGCTGCCGGCTTCCGGCACCAGGCCGCGACGGGCGAAGACGAAGCCCAGCTTGGCGCCCTTGACCGCGATGCGGATGTCCATGGGCAGGGTGAGGGTGATGCCGACCCCCACGGCCGCGCCGTTGAGGGCGGCGATGGAGGGTTTGCGGCAGCGGTAGATGGCCTCGACGAAGCCGCCGCCTGAGCCGCGGGGACGGTCGGGCGTGGCGTTCCCGCCGAAGGCCACGGAGCCCTCGGCCCTGGCGTCGAAGGCGCCGGCGCCGGAGGAGATGTCCGCCCCCGCGCAGAAGCCCCGACCGGCGCCGGTGACGACGATCACCCGGACATCGTCGTCGGCGTCGGCTCGCCGGAAGGCGTCCTCCAGCTCCAGGCCCATGGTCGAGGTGTAGGCGTTGAGTTTGTCGGGACGGTTGAGGGTCACCGTCAGGATCGGGCCGTCACGCTCGTAGAGCAGGGTCTCGTAGGACATGGCTCCTCCCGCGGGGCTCGTTGTGGTTGGGAGGATGTGACGCGAGGTGACGGTGGGGCAGGCAAGGGTGTCCGGCCTCGGCCAGGGGCCGGACGCGCAAACGCCGCCAGCATTAAGCTGGCGGCGTTTGCCCGCGGGTCGGAGGGGTCTTCAGCAGCGACCGCGCGGAACCGGTGAAATCAGGCGCTCGCCGGAACCTTGCGAATTTCGATCTACCGCGCTCCTGACGGCCGGCGCACACAAGCCTTATGCTCAAAACGGGCTGTTTTTAACATCACCTAACGATGACGGACAGACGCCACACCCGACGCGGGAATTTCCGGGTTCCGGAGCCTAGTCCGCTCCGTGGAAGCCGCCCGACAGGAAGGCCTCCGCATAGGCGCAGTGCATGGCGACGCCCCGGGCCATGACGGCCTCGTCCAGCACCATGCGGTTGGAATGCAGGGCGCAGCAGTTGCGGAAATCGCCGCCTTCGGGCGTCGCGCCCAGGAACACCATGGCGCCGGGAACCTCCTGCAGCACATAGGCGAAATCTTCGGCGCCCATGGCGGGACTGGGCATGGTCAGCCAGGCGCGGGGACCGAACAGGTCCTGGGCCACCCGTTCGGCCAGGGTGACGGCGTCGGGCCTGCAGACCGTGACCGGGAAGCCGTAGTCGATATCGACCACGGCGGAGGCGCCGTGGGCCACGGCGATGTTGGGCGCCAGGCGCTCCAGGCCCTCATGGGCGAGCTTGCGCGAGCGTTCGGAGAACGAGCGCACCGTGCCTTCGATCACCGCCCGCTCCGGGATGACGTTGTTGGTGGTGCCGGCCTCGATGCGGCCGACGGTGACCACCACCGGGTCGAAAGCCGGGATCGTGCGGGTGACCATGGTCTGGATGGCGGTGACGATCTCGCAGGCGATCGGCACGGGGTCGAGGGCGTCGTGGGGGGCCGAGGCGTGGCCGCCCTTGCCGGTGACCGCGATCTCGAAGCGGTCGGCGGCCGCCAGCAGCGGGCCGGAGCGGCCGGCGAAGACGCCCGAGGGGATGTTGGGCGAGATGTGCAGGGCGAAGGCGGCGTCGGGCGCCGGGTTCAGCAGGCCGTCGTCCATCATCCAGCGGGCGCCGTGATGGCCCTCTTCCCCCGGCTGGAACATGAACATCACCGTGCCGGCCAGTTCGTCCTTGCGGGCGCAGAGCGCGCGGGCGGCGCCGGCCAGCATGGCCACGTGGGTGTCGTGGCCGCAGGCGTGCATGGCGCCCGGCGTGCGCGAGGTGAAGTCGAGGCCGGTGTCCTCGTTGAGCGGCAGGGCGTCCATGTCGCCGCGCAGCAGCACGGTGCGGCCATTGGCCGGGCCGCGCAGGATGGCGATGAAGCCGCTGGTGGAGGGGCCCTCGACGATCTCCAGCGGCAGGCCGGCGATGGCGGCCTTGGCCTTGGCGGTGGTGAGCGGCAGGTGAAGCCCGAGCTCGGGCTCCTCGTGGATGGCGCGGCGCAGCGCGATCATGTCGGGCAGCAGAGCCTCGCCGGCCTCGATCCAGGGGTTCGGTGAGCCGGGAAGGTCCATGGTCGTCCTCGCGCAGGTCGGTGCTGAGGCCACCATGGCGAGGCGATCGCGGCGCGGCAAGCCGCCGCTCGCGGGACGTCAGCCGTGGAGCGCGCGCCAGTATTCGATGAGGAAGGTGATGATCTCCCAGGCCGCCGCCGCGACCATGACGCCCAGGAGGGCGGTCAGGACATATTGCAGAGGCCGCCGAGGTTCG
>DASUIJ010000054.1:0-9386 GCA_036279815.1 Phenylobacterium sp.
CGCTCGCGGGCCAGGCGCAGGGCGGTCTGGCCGGTGGTGGTGAAGGCGGCCAGGCAGGCCGTGGAGGCGGTGTCGGAGGCGCGGCGGGCGGCGGCCACCAGGGCGTCGGCGTCGGCGTCCTCGACCGGGTATTCGGCGCGCATCAGTTCGGGCCAGCGCGGGTCGCGCTCCACGCGGGTGATGATGCGGTCCATCATGGTCACCGCCTCGACGGGATACTCGCCGGCCGCCGTCTCCGCCGAGAGCATGACCGCGTCGGCGCCCTCATAGACCGCGCCGGCCACGTCCGAGGCCTCGGCCCGGGTGGGCGTGGGCGAATGGATCATGCTTTCCAGCATCTGGGTGGCGACGATCACCGGGATGCCGCGGGTGCGGGCGGCGCGGACCAGCGCCTTCTGGACCACCGGCACATCCTCCGGCGCCAGCTCCACGCCCAGGTCGCCGCGGGCCACCATCACCGCCTCGCAGAGGTCGAGGATCCCGTCGAGGGCGTCCAGCGCGGCGGGTTTCTCGATCTTGGCCATGACGCCCGCCCGTCCCTGGACGATCTGGCGCAGTTCGGCCATGTCGGCCGCCCGCTGGACGAAGGACAGCGCCACCCAGTCGACCCCCTGGGAAAGGGCGAAGTCCAGGTCCTGGCGGTCCTTGGCGGTGAGGGCCGGGATCGGGATCGCGAGGCCGGGCAGGTTCAGCCCCTTGTGGTCGGAGAGCGTGTCGCCGCCCACCACCATGGTCTCGGCGAAATCGCGGCCGCAGCGGGACACCCTCAGCCGGACCTTGCCGTCGTCCAGCAGGATGTCGGCCCCCGGCCTGAGCGCCGCGAAGATCTCGGCGTGGGGCACGCAGACCCGGCTGGCGTCGCCCGGCGCCGGGTCGCGGTCCAGGCGGAAGTCCTGGCCCGCCTTCAGGCGCACCCGGCCGTCGGCGAACTCGCCCAGGCGCAGCTTCGGCCCCTGCAGGTCGGCCAGCACGGCCAGGGGACGGCCGACCTCTGCCTCCGCGGCGCGGACATTGGCGATGGTCCTGGCGTGGTCCGGATGCCCGCCATGGCTGAAATTGACCCGGAAGACGTCGGCCCCGGCGCGGGCGAGCGCGACCACCTGGGCCGGCTGGCGGCTGGCGGGACCCAGGGTGGCGACAATGCGGGCGCGGCGTTCGCGGATCACGGGGCGCTCCTTCATGGGCGGGCCATTCATGGCCTAATCCGCAGCAGGGCGGAATCCCGTTTCGGACGCGCGCCCTGACACGGTGTTTTGACCTCCGGCCGGCGGGCAGGTCGGCGATAATGGCGGTCTTGAGCCGGGGCGGGCCAAGACGATCGGAGGTCGTCATGCGTGAACCCGACATGGAAAAGGTCGACGCCCTTGTGGGTCGACTGGTGGGCGATCTGGGCGCGACGGTGAGCGCGGCCCTGGTCGTGCTGGGCGACCGGCTCGGACTGTACAAGGCCATGGGCGACGGCGAGCCGGTGAGCTCGGCGGCGCTGGCGGAACGGACCGGCCTGAAGGAGCGCTATGTGCGCGAATGGCTGTCGGCCCAGGCCGCCTCGGGCTTCGTCGAGTACGACCCGGCCGACGAAACCTTCAGGCTCACGCCGGAGCAGGCCCTGGCCTTCGCCGATGACGCCAGCCCGGCCTTCTTCGCCGGCGCGTTCGAGATCGCCCAGTCGATCTGGCTGGACGAACCGAAGATCGCCGAGGCGTTCCGCACCGGGCAGGGCGTGGGCTGGCACGAGCACTCGACCTGCCTGTTCCGTGGCACCGAGCGGTTCTTCCGCCCCGGCTACAACGCCAATCTGGTCGAAAACTGGATTCCGGCCCTGGAGGGCGTGCGGGAGAAACTCGAGGCCGGCTGCACCGTCGCCGATGTCGGCTGTGGGCATGGCGCCTCGACCGTGCTGCTCGCCAAGGCCTATCCGAACTCGCGCTTCTACGGCTTCGACTATCACGGCCCCTCGATCGACCGGGCGCGGGAGGCCGCGAAGGCGGCCGGCGTGGACGACCGCATCACCTTCCAGCAGGCGGCGGCGGCGGACTATCCCGCCGAGGGCTTCGACCTGGTGGCCATGTTCGACTGCCTGCACGACATGGGCGATCCGGTGGGCGCCGGCCGCCATGTGCGCCAGTCGCTGAAGGACGACGGGGTGTGGATGATCGTCGAGCCCTTCGCTCACGACCACCTCGAGGACAACCTCAACCCGGTGGGCCGCATCTTCTACAGCGCCTCGACCATGGTCTGCACCCCGGCCTCCCTGTCCCAGGAGGTGGGCATGGGCCTGGGCGCCCAGGCGGGCGAGGCCCGGCTGCGCAAGGTGGCGCAGGACGCCGGCTTCCGCAGCTTCCGCCGCGCCACCGAGACGCCGTTCAACATGGTGTTCGAAGCGCGGCCCTAGGGGCCGGAGACCGGGACGGCGGCCTCCTTGAGCGATCGCGCGCCGCATCAGTCGTGCCAGGCGCGTTCCGAGCGTTCGATCAGGGCGAAGGCGCCGGCGGGACCCCAGCTGCCGGCCGCGTAGGGCTTGGGGGCCATGCCGGCCTCGGCCCAGGCGGCGGCGACGCCGTCGATCCAGGTCCAGGCCTGCTCGACCTCGTCGCGGCGGACGAACAGGGTGGAGTTGCCGTGGATCACGTCCAGCAGCAGCCGCTCATAGGCGATGCGCCGCCGGGCGTTGGGGCCGGAATAGGCCTTCAGCAGCGAAAGGGAGAGCGGCAGGGACTGGAGCCGCATGCCGCCCTGGCTGAGGCCGGGCGCCTGGTTCATCAGCAGCAGCTCGATGTCCTCGTCGGGCTGCAGGTCGATGATCAGCTGGTTGGCCACCAGGTCGGCCTTGGACGCGTCGCCGAAGATCGAGTGCGGCACGCCCTTGAACTGGATGACGATCTGGGTGCGGCGCTCGGGCAGGCGCTTGCCCGTGCGCAGGAAGAACGGCACCCCCGCCCAGCGCCAGTTGTCGATATCGACCCGCAGGGCGGCGAAGGTCTCGGTGTCGGAGGGCTGGCCGCGCTCGGCCTCGTAGGACCGGGCCTCCTGCCCGGCGGCGACGCCCGCCGTGTACTGGCCGCGCACGCTGCAGGCCTGAACGTCGGCCCGGGTGAAGGGGCGCAGGGAGCGCAGCACCTTGACCTTCTCGTTGCGGACCGAGTCCGGCTCCATGTCGGCCGGCGGCTCCATGGCCACCAGGCACAGCAGCTGCAGCATGTGGTTCTGCAGCATGTCCCGAAGGGCGCCGAACTCGTCGTAATAGGGCCAGCGGTCGCCCACACCTTGGGTCTCGGCCACGGTGATCTGGACATGGTCGATGGTGAGGTTGTTCCAGAGCGGCTCGAACAGGGTGTTGGCGAAGCGCAGGGCCAGCAGGTTCTGGACCGTCTCCTTGCCCAGATAGTGGTCGATGCGGAACACCCGGTCCTCGCTGAAGACCTCGGCCACGTCGGCGTTGATCCGGCGCGAACTCTCCAGGTCGCCGCCGATGGGCTTTTCCAGCACGATGCGGCTCAGGGGCGTGGCCAGGCCCGAGGCGTCCAGCGCCGCGCAGACCCGGCTGTAGAGGCTGGGCGAAATGGCCAGGTAGAACATGGGAGCCCGGGCGTCGCCCGCGGCGGCCTTCAGGCGGGCCGCGCCATCGGCGGTGGTGGCGTCGCCCTCCACATAGTCCAGCCGGGCGGCGAAGCGGGTCCAGGCCTGCTCGTCCAGCTCGCCGGCCCGGTGGATGACGCCGGCGCGGGTCATCTCCACGAAGGCCTCGCGGGTCACGGCGGCCCGGGCGGTCGAGATGATGCGGAGCTCGGGAGCCAGGAAGCCGTCGGCGTCGAGGAAATAGAGCGACGGCAGGAGCATCTTCTGGGCGAGATCCCCCGTGCCGCCGAACAGCAGGATCAGATCGGCAAGCGGGGCGTCGGGCATCTGGCATTCCCAAGGGCGAGGCGCAGCATGTTCGCAGACCGATAGCCGCGTTCGACCGGGCTGCGTCAAGCCCCGGCGGCTACCTGGGCGGGAAACGCGTCGAGGGGCCGCTTGGTTCGGGCGTCAGGGCTTCGTCAGTCCAAGGGTCGGCAGGACGGCGGCCTCCTGGGCGTCGAGGCGGGACTTGCGGAAGTGGGTCCGCACGCCGCTCTCGGCGCCGAACTCCATGAGCTGGTCGGACCCCGGCTCATAGGCCGGCCAGGCGGGCCCCGACACGCAGGCGGGCTTGCCGGTCCTGGCGAATGCGACCCAGCAGGAATGCATCAGGGTCGCCATGGCGCGATCGTCGGGGGCGACGGCGCTGAGCGGGGTGCGCCGGCCCCAGTATTCCAGCACGTACTGGATCTCGGCGGTGTGGAAGGCCCGGGTCACCATCGGCCGGAAGCGGGCGCCCACATAGGAGAAATGGTAGAGCCAGGCGGGGGCCCGGCCCCTGGAGGCCTGGGCCGCGATCCAGCGGGCGGGCGCGCCCATGGCCGCGTCGGTGAAGGCCGCCGCGCCGAGCGCGGCCTCGCCCTGGGCGGCCTCCTCGGGATAGGCGGCGCGGACGGCGGGCGACAGGCCCTGGGCGTAGGCGGCGGCGTGGCCGCCCGGACCCGGCGCGGCGGCGGTGGCGGCGGCGCTGGGAGCGCCCTCCTCGGCGAGCAGGGAATCCTCGCCGGAATTGGAGCCGATCATCAGGGGGATGTCGGCGGCGCGGCCGCGGGCGAAGGCCTGGGCGGGGGTCTCCTTGAGGAGCCGGCCGTCGACGAAGACCCCGAAGTCGCCCGAGGCCTTGGCCACCAGGTCGTCGGCCGGCACGGCGCGGAGCTGGTCGGCGGTGGGATCGGGCAGGCCCAGGGCCCGGGCGATCGCGACCCCCTGCGCCTGCTTGGCGGCGAGGCCGACCGGAGCGCCCCAGCCGCCGCCCGACTGCACGATGGCGCGCTTGAACAGGCCCCTGGCCCGGGGCGTGGCCAGGAGGGCCAGGATGTCGCCGCCGCCGGCGCTCTCGCCGAAGACCGTGACATTGGCGGGGTCGCCGCCGAAGGCCCGCGCGTTGGCCCTGACCCATTCCAGGGCGGCGATCTGGTCCATCAGGCTGTAGTTGCCCAGGGGCGCGCCGGGTTTGGCGGCGGCGGTCAGGGCGGGGTGGGCGAAGGAGCCCAGGGCGCCCAGGCGGTAGTTGATCGAGACGAACACCACTCCGTCGCGGGCGAAATTGGCCCCGTCATAGATCCAGCCCGCGCCATAGCGGTTGCCGCCGCCGTGCAGCCAGACCATGACCGGGGCGGCCCGGACGCCGGACGCCGGCTTGGGCGCGAAGACGTTGAGCTGCAGGCAGTCCTCGCTGACCGGGCCGTTGGCGCTGCCGTAGTTGGGGCGGCCGTCGGCGCGCATGGGCTGGGGGCAGGAGACGCCGTTGACCGTCCCGTCCCGCTCGCCGGTCCAGGCGGGCGCCGGGGCCGGCGGCGCCCAGCGCAGCGGCCCCACGGGCGCGGCGGCGTAGGGGATGTTGCGGTAGGCGACGGCGACCGGCCCCTCGGCGCCGACCACCACTCCGCCCGAGACCCTGACCTTCGGCGCCTCGGCCAGGGCCTGTCCGGCCGCCACGAGGGCGAGAAGTGCGGCGGCGGCGGCGGGGAGCTTCATGGGCAGGCCCTTCTTCATGCGGGCGCGAACCTTTCGACGGCGGCCCCGCGCGGTCAAGCCTGGTCCGAGGGAGCGGGAGCGGACTCCGCCGAGGGCGATTGACTCTCCCGTCCGCAGGTCTAGAACAAAATGAGAACAAAGGAACGGAAAGCCATGTCCGGTTTTCGCGCTCAGGAGCTGGAGACCCTCAAAGCCAAGATCGCCGCCCTGGAAACCGGCGGACGGGAGGACTCCGAATCCCTGCCGCTGGGCGACCCGAGGCTGGACGGGCGTTTCCTGGGCGGCGGCCTGCCGCTGGGCCATTGGCACGAGTTCTCGGGCGAGGGCATGGAGATCGAGACGGCGGCCAGCGCCGCGGCCTTCGCCGCCTGCCTGGCCGCGCCCCTGGCCCGTCGGGGCGAGGCGGTCTGGGTGCTGCGGCGGGACGACCTGTTCGCGCCGGGCCTGGCCGGGCTGGGCTTTCCGGCCGAGCGGCTGATCCAGGTCTGCGCCCGCGACGAGGCCGAGGCCCTGGCGGTGGCCGAGGACGCGCTTTCCACCGTGGGCGTCAGCGCCGTGTTCGCGGAGGTGGAGACCGTGGACCTGACCGCCGGGCGGCGGCTGCAGCTGGCCTGCGAGCGGCGGGGATCGACCGGTTTCGTGATCCGCCGCAGGCCGTATGGCGGGACGGGGCGCAGGGAGACGGCCGGCTCGGCGGCGGCCACCCGCTGGCGGATCGCCCCGGCTCCCAGCGAGCCCGCGCCGGGCGAGTTCGGCCTGGGCCCGCCCCGCTGGGAGGTCCGCCTGGACCGCTGCCGGGGCGGACGACCGGGCGCATGGCTGATGGAGGCCGCAACCGCATACACTTACGAGGCCCATGATGGGACGCATCCTCTGCGCCTGGTCGCCGAGCTGGGCGATCGCCAACTGGCGCCGGCGCAACCCCTGCGCCTCGCCGGCTGAGGCCCGGCCCTTCGCCCTGATCGCGGCGGAGCGCGGGGTGCGCCAGCTCTACGCCGTCGACGCGCAGGCGCGTCAGGCGGGGCTGTTCGCGGGGCAGAAGGCCACCGACGCGGCGGCGCTGTGTCCGGGACTCGTGACCGCCGAGGCCGAGCCGGAAGCCGACGCCCAGGCCCTGACGGAGCTGGCCGACTGGTGCGTGCGGTTCTCGCCGGCCGTGGCGCTCTCGCCGCCCGACGGCCTGTTCCTGGACATCGCCGGCGTCTCCCACCTGTGGGGCGGCGAGGACGACCTGGCCCAGGATTTCCGCGCCCGGCTGGCGGCCAACGGCCTGCCCGTCCGCGTGGCGGTGGCCGACACCCCGGGCGCCGCCTGGGCCCTGGCCCACCAGGGCAAGGACGCCCTGACCATCGTTCCGCCCGGCCAGCAGGCGGCGATGATGGCGCGCCTGCGCCCCTCGGCGCTGCGGCTGGAGCCGCAGGCCGCGGCCCAGATCGAGCGGCTGGGGCTGAAGACGCTGGCCCAGCTGCTCGCCCTGCCCCGCGCCCCGCTGGCCCGGCGGTTCGGGGCCGCGACCCTGACCCGGATCGACGAGGCCCTGGGCCGCTCGAAGGAGGCGCTGGTGTTCCGCCGGCCGCCCAGTCCCTGGTTCGCCAGGCTGGCCTTCGCCGAGCCGATCAGCGCCCTGGAGGACCTGCAGCGGGTGAGCCACGACGTGGCCGCCCGGCTCTGCGCGCGGCTGGAGCAGGAGGGCCGGGGCGCGCGGCGCTTCGAGATCGCCTTCCACCGGGTGGACGGCAAGGCGCACGCCCTGACCATCGGCTTGGCCCTGGCCGCCCGCGACCCGGTCCGCATCGCCAGGCTGTTCGCGCCGAAGCTGGAGACCGTCGACCCGGGCTTCGGGATCGAGGTGGTGACCATCGCCGCCACGGGGGTGGAGCCCATGGCCGGCCGCCAGGTGCGGCTGGACGCCCTGCTGGACGGCGGGCTGGAGGACGGCCTGGCCCCGCTGATCGACCGGCTGTCCAACCGGCTGGGCGAGGCGCGGGTCTGGAAGACGGTCCCGGTGGAGAGCCACCTTCCGGAACAGTCGGCGGCGCCGGCCCGGCCGCTGGCCCCCGCCCCCGAGGCGGCCGGATGGGACCTGGAGGTCCCCAGGCCGCTGAGGCTGTTCCGCAAGCCCGAGCGCCTGGAGGGCGTGATCTCCCTGGTCCCCGACGATCCGCCCCGCCAGTTCGAATGGCGCAGGCGCCTGCACCGCGTCCGCCACGCCGAGGGGCCTGAGCGGATCGGCGCCGAATGGTGGCGTCGCGAGATCGAGGACGTCCGCATCGACCAGGTGCGCGACTACTACCGGGTGGAGGACCAGTCGGGCGCGCGGTTCTGGGTCTATCGCGAGGGGCTCTATTCGTCGGGCGAACCGTCGCGCTGGTTCCTGCACGGGCTGTTCGGATGAACTTCGATGAGGAGACGACCATGAAACCCAAGATCAGCCTGGTGACCCTGGGCGTGCGCGACCTTCCCCGGGCGCTCGCCTTCTATCGCGATGGCCTGGGCTTCCCGACCCACAACTACACGGACGGCGACGACATGATCATGTTCCGCCTGGAGGGGAGCTGGCTCGGTCTCTTTCCGCGGGACGCCCTGGCCGAGGACGCGCAGATTTCCACGGAAGGCTCAGGCTTCTGCGGCGTCACCCTCGCGCACAACGCGCCCAGCAAGGCGGAGGTCGACCGGGTCTTCGCCCTGGCGCTCGCCGCCGGCGCGGTGGCGAAGAAGACGCCGCAGGACGTCTTCTGGGGCGGCTATTCCGGCTATTTCGCCGACCCCGAGGGGTTCCTCTGGGAGGTGGCCTTCAACCCCTTCACCGACCTCACCTGAGCGACGTCCGCGATGACCCGCTACGCCGAGCTCCAGGCCACCACCAACTTCTCGTTCCTGAGGGGCGCGTCGCATCCGCACGAGCTGGTGACCACCGCCGCCGCCCTGGAGATCGAGGCGGTGGGGATCGTCGACCGCAACAGCCTGGCCGGGGTGGTGCGGGCCTGGCGGGCGATGCAGGACCTGGCGGCCCAGGGCCTCGGGACCCGCGCCCTGACCGGCTGCCGGCTCGACTTCGCCGACGGGACCCCCAGCCTGCTCTGCTACCCCTCCGACCGCGAAGCCTATGGCCGGCTGACCCGGCTGCTGACCGTGGGCCAGCGGCGTTCGGAGAAGGGCGCGTGCGAGCTGCACTGGGAGGATTTCCTGCAGCATGCGCCGGGCCAGCTGGTCCTGGTGGTCCCGCCGGAACGGCTGGACCAGGCCTTCGGGCGCCGGCTGGACGAGATCGCCGGGGAGCTGCGCGGCGATGTCTGGCTGGCGGCGGCCCGCGGCTACGGCGCCCGCGACCTCCATCGCCTGTCGAGCCTGGCCGCCCTGGCCCAGGCCTCCGGCGCGCCGATGGTCGCCACCAATGACGTGCTTTATCACGGGCCCGAGCGGCGGCCCCTGCAGGACGTGGTCACCTGCATCCGCGAATGCCGCACCATCCATGAGGCCGGCCTGCGGCTCGCGGCCAACGCCGAGCGGCACCTGAAGTCGCCCCGGGAGATGGCCCGCCTGTTCGCCCGGTTCCCCGGGGCGGTGGAACGCAGCGTCGAGATCGCCGGGCGGATCGAATTCGACCTCGGCCAGCTGCGTTACGAATATCCCGACGAACCGGTCCCCGCCGGCAAGACCCCGATCCAGCACCTGCGCGACCTGACCTGGGCCGGCGCCCAATGGCGGTTCGAGAAAGGCATGGGGGAGAAGGAGCGCAAGACCATCGAGCGCGAACTGGCCCTGATCGAGGAGTGCGACTACCCGAACTA
>DASUIJ010000055.1:0-3887 GCA_036279815.1 Phenylobacterium sp.
GCGAGCGCTCGGCTCGGGTGCGCGCCGACGGCTCCCTGGTGATCGGCGAGATGGCGGGCTCGATCCACAAGGTCGGCGCCATGGTGCAGTCCGCGCCGGCCTGCAACGGCTGGACCTACTGGCACTTCAAGTCAGACAAGGGCCTGGCTCCCATCGACGAGCTGCGCACCAAGGTCCGGTCGCAACTGGCCGCCTGACGGAGAAATTCCGGAGCCCGCCCGCATTCTTCTGGCGGGCGGTACGGGGACGGCTAAGCTCGGGGGATGAACCCGCGCATATTTGTCCTGACCATGGTGACCTTCGCCTTCGGGTCGGGCGCCTTCATCTTCACCGGAATGCTGGAGACCCTGGCGGCCGACCTGGGCGTCACCACCGCCGTGGCCGGGCAGCTGCAGACCGTCTTCGTTCTCACCTCGGCGGTGATGGGTCCGATGGCGGCCTGGATCTTCGGTCGCGTCGACCGCCGTGTGATGGTGATCGCCGCCCTGGGTCTTGGCCTCGCCCTGCACCTGGCCTGCGCGCTGACGCCCAACTTCGGAACCCTGCTGGTCCTGCGCGCCATGGCCGGGATCGCCGGCGCCATGTCGGGCCCGGCCGCCAGCGTGGCGGCGGCGTCCCTGGCGGCGCCGGATCGTCGGGGTTCGGCGCTCGCCATGGTCTCGGGCGGCATGACCCTGGCCTTCGTGGTCGGCATTCCCCTGGGCAGCATCGTGGGCGCCGCCTTCGGATGGCGATCCACCTTCCTGCTGGGCGCCGCCCTGTCGGCGATCGCCCTGGTCGGCGTGATCGCCTTTCTCCCCAAGGTGCCGGCGCCGCCGAAGCGCGAGGGCGGAAGCCTTCCCCTGCCCACCATCTGGCCGCTCTACCTGACCACCTTCCTGACCTTCGCCGCCAACATGACCCTCAACCTCTATATCGCTCCGATCGTGCGCGTCGGCGCGGGCGTGACCGGGGCCGGGGTCGGCGCCTTCCAGGCGATGATCGGCGTCGGGTCGATCGCCGGGCTTTGGCTTGGCGCCCGGGCGGCGAACCGGGACGCGGGCCGGGGCTGGATCCTGCAGGGCTTCGCCATCCAGGCGACGGCGATGAGCGTCCACTTCGCGGCCACCCACCACGTGGCCCCGGCCGGATGGCCCAGCGCGGCGCTGGTCGCCCTGGGCATCTTCCTGGCGGCGACGGCGCTGTTCTCGATCACCCCGGTCATCCAGGCCCGACTGATCCACATGACCGGCGGCGCGCCGGTGGCCCTGGCCCTTAACGGCTCGGTGGTCTCCATGGGGCAGGCCCTCGGCTCGACGGTGGGCGGCGCGGCGCTGGCGGCGTTCGGGGTGCCGGCCATCCCGGCCGCGGCCCTGGCCATGTCGCTCACCGCGCTGGTGACCCTGACCTTCCTGTTCCCGCGACCGGTCGCGGCGGAACCCGTCGCCCCCTAGAGCAGGTTCGACAGCCCCGCCCGCGCCGCCTTCAGGAACACGCTGGGCAGGGCGTCGAGATCGCGGCGCGGCGACCAGATCACGTCGCGGGCGTCGCCCTCGGCCCGCAGCAGGGTGAGCGTCAGGGTGAAATGGGTGAAACCGTGCTCCACCTCCCCCACCGCCCGCCAGTCGGCGGCGGCGGGCGCGGCGGCCCGGGCCTCGGTGTCATCGAACCGCGCGCTTCGCCATTCGCTGGTCGGCAGGGCCAGCATCCCCCCAAGCAGGCCCTTGGGCGGTCGGCGCACCAGGGCCACCTGGTCTCCCCTTGTCAGGACATAGGCCACCCCGTGGCGATGGGGCCGCTGCGCCTTGGCCGCCTTGCGCGGGAAGCCTTCCGGCCCGCCTGTGGCCAGGCCCGCGCAGGCCTCGGAGATCGGGCAGCGCTCGCACAGGGGCGACCTGGGTCGGCAGACCGTGGCGCCCAGGTCCATCAGCGCCTGCGCCCAGTCGCCGGGCCGCGTGTCGCGGACCAGGGACCCGGCCAGGGCCTTCAGTTCCGGCTTGGCGTCCGGCAGCGGGGTCTCGACGGCGAACAGCCGCGACATCACCCGCTCGACATTGCCGTCCACCACATTGGTCGGCCGGTCGAACGCGATCGCCGCCACCGCCGCGGCGGTGTAGGGACCCAGGCCCGGAAGGCCGCGCAGGCCGTCCTCTGTATCCGGAAACGCCCCGCCATGGTCGGCCGCCACGGCCCTGGCGCAGGCCAGCAGGTTGCGGGCGCGGGCGTAGTAGCCCAGCCCCGCCCAGGCGGCCATCACCTCGCCGTCAGCCTCGGCGGCCAGGTCGGACACGGTCGGCCAGTGGGCCGTGAACTTCAGGAAATAGGGCGTGGCGTGCGGCACGGTGGTCTGCTGCAGCATCACCTCCGACAGCCAGACCCGGTAGGGGTCCGCCCGTACCCCCGCCGCGTGGTCCGTGGGCCCCACGCGCCAGGCCAGGTCGCGGGCGTTGGCGTCGTACCAGGCCAGGAGTCGGGCGCGGAGCGTTTCGGGCGTCACAGCTTCTCTTAGCCTCATCGCGGGCTCGCGCGCGAGGGGCCGTTGGCGATAGAGTGCCGCCATGCCCCGCCGGTCCCTGCCCACGCCCGCCGAAGCCGCCGCCATCCTGGCGCGCAAGCGCACGCGTCCCACGCGCCGGCCGCCGCCGCCGCTGGGCCGCAGCCTGAACAAGACCCTGAAGGCCCTGGACGAGCGGTTCGGCCAGGGCCCAGGCGCCCTGCAGGCGCGCTGGCGCGAGATCGTCGGCGCCGAGATCGCCAAGCGCACCGAACCGGTGAAGCTCACCAAGCCCCGCGACGGCGGGCCCGCCAGTCTGGAGATCCGGGTCGCCGGCCCCGCCGCCGCCCTGATCCAGCATCAGGCGCCGGAGATCGTGGCGCGGGTGAACCTGTTCCTGGGCGCGGGCGCGGTGAACAAGCTCAGGATCGTCCAGGGGCCCCTGCGTGCGCTGGGCGAGACCACGAAGCCTGTGCGTCGCAAGTCCGCGCCCCTGGACGCGGCCCAGGAGGCGGACCTCGCCCGCAGCCTCGCCGAGGCGCCCGACGGCCCTCTGAAAGCCGCATTGCTCCGCTTGGGAAGGGGCGTGCTGCGGGATCGCCGCAGCCGTTGACGTCACCGCCGTTCCGCACGATCCGCTCCGGTTCGTGCCGGAACTTCCGGGTTTGCACCGTTTTCGTCGCCGAACCGGCGGCCGCCTCGGCAGAAAATGGGCGGGACCGGGGGAATCGCGCTTTAATCTTTCGTTCGGACTTCCGGAGAGGACCTCATGCCGAATTTCAGCCGCAGCCTTCTCGTCGTCGCCATGCTGGGCGCCCTCGCCTTGGCCGCCTGCTCCAAGACCGCCAAGGTCGACAGCTCCGACATGACGATGGGCGACGCCAACGCCAAGGTGAAGATGGTCGAGTACGCGTCGGCCAGCTGCAGCCACTGCGCGGCCTTCAACAATGACGTCTTCCCGGCCTTCAAGGCCAAGTACATCGACACCGGCAAGGTCCACTACACCCTGAAGGAATTCCTGACGCCGCCGGAGCAGATGGCCGCCGCGGGCTTCCTGACCGCCCGCTGCGCCGGCAAGGACAAGTATTTCAGCGTGCTGGACGCCATCTTCCGGGCCCAGCAGGAGATGTTCCAGAGCGGCGACATCCGCGGTCCGATGCTGCGTGTGGCCCAATCGGCCGGCATGACCGAGGCGCAGTTCAACGCCTGCATCACCGACGAGGCGGCCCTGAAGGCCCTGAACGAGCGGGTCGAGAAGGCGTCGAAGGAAGAGAAGATCACCGGCACTCCCACCTTCGTGGTCAACGGCAAGCAGGTCGCGTCGGGCGAGGTCACGCTGGAGCAGCTCGACACCGCCATCGCCGAAGCCTCGGCCAAGTAGGAGGCCCCGCCGCCCGTGCACTTCCAGCGACTG
>DASUIJ010000056.1:0-2687 GCA_036279815.1 Phenylobacterium sp.
CCGTGGCCAACCAGCTTGCCGGCCAGCCGGGCAAGGGCCTGGCGGTGATTGGCGACGGGGCGATGAGCGCCGGCATGGCCTACGAGGCGATGAACAACGCCGGTGCCCTGCGCAGCCGCCTGATTGTGGTGCTGAACGACAACGACATGTCGATCGCCCCGCCGGTGGGCGCGATGTCGGCCTATCTCTCCCGGCTGTTCTCCGGGCGCACCTACCTGACCATGCGCGAGATCGGCCAGAAGATGACGGGGCGTCTCCCGGCGCGCATCGACCGCACCATCACCCGGGCGGTGGAACATGCCCGCGGTTTCATCACCGGCGGCACGCTGTTCGGCGAGCTCGGCTTCTACTATGTCGGCCCCATCGACGGGCACGACCTGGACGCCCTGGTCCCGATCCTGAAGAACGCCCGCGAGATCAAGGACAAGCCGGTCCTGGTCCATGTGGTCACCCAGAAGGGCAAGGGCTACCACCCGGCCGAGAGCGCGGCGGACAAGCTGCACGCCGTGGTCAAGTTCGACGTGGTCACCGGCAAGCAGGCCAAGGCCCAGGCCGCCGCCCCGCAATACACCAAGGTCTTCGCCCAGGAGCTGATCAAGCACGCCGAGCGCGACCCGAAGATCGTCGCGGTGACCGCCGCCATGCCGTCCGGCACCGGGCTGGACCTGTTCGGCGAGAAATTCCCCGCCCGCACCTTCGACGTCGGCATCGCCGAGCAGCATGCGGTGACCTTCGCCGCGGGCCTGGCCGCCGACGGGATGAAGCCGTTCGCGGCGATCTATTCGACCTTCCTGCAGCGCGGCTACGACCAGGTGGTCCACGACGTGGCGATCCAGCGCCTGCCGGTGCGTTTCGCCATGGACCGGGCGGGCCTGGTGGGCGCCGACGGGGCCACCCATGCAGGCTCGTTCGACATCGGCTACATGGGCGCGCTGCCCGGCATGATCCTGATGGCCGCCGCCGACGAGGCGGAGCTGGCCCACATGGTCGCCACGGCCGTCGCCATCGACGACCGCCCCTCGGCCTTCCGCTATCCGCGCGGCGAGGGCGTCGGCGTCGCCATCCCCGACCTGGCCGAGCCCCTGGAGATCGGCAAGGGCCGTATCGTCCGCGAGGGCTCCGCCGTCGCCATACTGTCCTTCGGCACCCGCCTGGCCGAGTCGCTGAAGGCCGCCGACCTGCTGGCCGCCCGCGGCCTGTCGGCCACCGTCGCCGACGCCCGCTTCGCCAAGCCGCTGGACATCGACCTGATCCTGCGCCTGGCCCGCGAGCATGAGGCGCTGATCACGGTGGAAGAAGGCGCCATGGGCGGCTTCGGCGCCTTCGTGCTGCAGGCTCTGGCGGCGCACGGCGCGCTCGACCGCGGCCTGAAGGTGCGCACCCTCACCCTGCCCGACATCTTCCAGGACCAGGACAAGCCCGACGCGATGTATGCTCAGGCCGGCCTCGATGCGGAGGGCATCGCGCACGGCGCGCTGTCCGCCCTGGGGATCGACAATGTCGCCGCGGCGGGCGCGGGACGACGCGCCTAGCCCCTATTTGCAGGCGCCGAGGAACTTCCGGACCATGCCGGGCCTGGCGGGAGCCGGCGACACCGTTTCCGACAATGAGGTGAGCGTCAGGGCGCCGGTCTTGGCGAACGCCTTGATCACCGGCGCCGCTGTCGAGATCTCCGTGCTGACCGCGGTGACGTCGGGGAGCTCCCCGGCCTCGGCCTGACCGCGCAAAGTGCTGGAGGCTACGCCCGAGGCGAACGCCACGCTGGCCGGCCAGGGCGCGGCGACGCCCGCCGCATCCACCCAGACCTCGCCCACCCGGTGGTCCGCCAGTTTGCGGGCGATCAGCAGGCGGGTGGTCACCTGACCGGTGCGGCGAACGCAGGCGAAGCCCAGGACGGGCGCGCCGGGCGCTCCGTAGACCAGGGTCGCCGGCGCGTCCTTGGGGGTCTCGACGCTCCACGCGGCGGGCAGGCCCTGGGCCGGGGCGACGGTGGGGGAGAGGGCGGCGAGGGCCAGGACGAACGCGATCCGCATGGCCTCACGCTAGCATTGTCGATCGCGCGGCGCAGCCCGTCAGAACGGGGTGAACTTCTGCACCAGGGCCTGGCCGGCCGGAGTCTTCTGCACCGTGGAGATGTCGCCGCGGCCGCCATAGCTGATCCGCGCCTCGGCGATCTGGGTGTGGCGGATGGTGTTGGACGAGGAGATGTCCTCCGGCCGCACGATGCCCGACACGGTGAGCTGGCGCAGCTCGGCGTTGGTCCGCACCTCCTGGGTGCCCTGGATCATCATGTTGCCGTTGGGGAGCACGGCGGAGACCACCGCGGCGATGGTCAGGGAGATCTTCTCCGACCGGCTGACGCTGCCGGACCCGGAGTTGGAGGACGTCGAGTTGGTCTCCAGCGCGTTGGCGGGATCGAAGCCGCCCGGCAGGATTTTCCCCAGGCTGGATTCCAGGCCCAGCAGATGCGGCGCGCCGGCCTTTATGCCGCTGGTGCGGTTGGCGGTGGAGGTGTTCTGGGTCTTGGCCGAATCGTCGATGTCGATCTGCACGGTGAGGATGTCGCCGACCCGGCTCGCCCGCTGGTCGATGAAGAAGGCTCGCGCGCCGGTCCGCCACAGGGAATTGGCCGAGGCCGCCTGAGGCGCGGGTTCGCGCGACGAGACCAGCACCGTCTGGTCGCGGGG
>DASUIJ010000057.1:0-8812 GCA_036279815.1 Phenylobacterium sp.
GTCGGCGCGGATGAAGTCGATGATCTCCATCACTTCGGCGCAGTCGGAATAGGTCTCCACCGTGTCGTCGAGCCGCTCCTGGAAGGTGCCCTCGTCGGCGAACAGCAGGCGGTAGGCGGCCCGCATGGTGTTGATGGTCTCGCGCGAAAAGCCGCGGCGCTTGAGGCCCACCAGGTTCAGGCCCTCGAGATGGGCGTGGTTGCCCCAGACCGAGCCGTAGGGGATCACGTCCTTCACCACGGCCGCCAGCCCCCCGATCATGGCGTGGCGGCCCACGCGGGTGAACTGGTGGACGGCGGCCAGGCCGCCGACGATCACGAAGTCGCCGACGTCGCAATGACCGCCCAGGGTCGCCTGCTTGGTGAGGATCACATGGTCGCCGACCTTGCAGTCGTGTCCCACATGGCTCTCGATCATGTAGAAGCCGTCGGAACCCACGCTGGTGACACCGCCGCCGTTCACCGTGCCGATATTCATGGTGGCGTGTTCGCGGATGATGTTGCGGTCGCCGATGATCAGCTTGGTGTCTTCGCCGCGATAGGCGGTGTGCTGCGGCGGGCCGCCCAGCATGGCGAAGGGATAGACGACGTTGTCGGCGCCGAGCTCCGTATGGCCGTCCACCACGATATGGGAAACCAGTCGGGTGCCCGCGCCGAGGCGGACATTGGGGCCCACGGTGCAGAACGGGCCGACGGAGACGCCGTCGCCCAGTTGGGCCCCCTCGGCCACCAGGGCGGAGGGATGGATGTCGGCGCTCATGATGTGGGGGTCTCCACCAGCATGGCGGCGAACTCGGCCTCGGCCGCGACCTTGTCTGCGACCATCGCCTTGCCGTGGAACTTGAAGAGACCGCCCCGGGCCTTGATGACCCGGACGTCGAGCCTCAGCAGGTCGCCCGGCCGCACCGGATTGCGGAACCGGCAGTTGTCGACCGAGGCGAACAGGATGGTCTTGCCGCGAGGATCGACATCCATGGTCTTGGACATCAGGACCGCGCCGGTCTGAGCCATGGACTCGACGATCAGCACCCCCGGCATCACCGGGTAGTCGGGGAAATGGCCCTGGAAGAACTGTTCGTTGATGGTCACCGCCTTGATGCCGACGATGGACTCTCCAGACACGAAGTCCTCGGCCCGGTCGATCAGCAGGAACGGATAGCGGTGGGGGATACGCGCGAGAATCTCGCCGATATCGATTGCGCTCACCGCCGTGGCGGGGGCCTGGTCCGTCATCATTCGCTCCGTCCTGACGGGCGAGCCGCCGACTTCGACATCCAGGCGACTTCTCGCAGCCATTGCCTGACCGGCTGAGCGGGAAAGCCGCCCCAGGTTTCGCCCGCGGGAACATTCCGCAGAACTCCGGCCGCCGCGCCGATCCGCGCGCCGTCGCCGATCGTGAGATGGTCGGCCACGCCCGCGCGGCCGCCGAACTGGACCCCGTCGCCGATGGTGACGCTGCCGGAAATGCCGGTATAGGCGGCCATGACGCAATTGCGCCCCACGCGGACGTTGTGGGCGATGTGGACCAGGTTGTCGATCTTGGTGTTCTCCCCCATCACCGTGTCGTCATAGGCCCCGCGATCGACCATGGAACTCGCGCCGATGGTCACGCCGTCCTGCAGGATCGCCCGGCCCAGCTGCGGAATGTCGATCAGGCCCGTCGGACCCGCCGTCGCGCCGAAGCCGTGCTCGCCGATCACCGCATTGGACAGGATCTTCACCCGGTCGCCGATCAAGGCGAAGCCGATGGAGACGTTGGAGCCGATGACGCAGTCACGGCCGATGGCCACGCCGGGCCCGATCACGCTGTTGGCCCCGATGATGGTTCCGCGCCCGATGTGCGCGCCCTGCCCGACCACGACGCCCGGCGCGAGGACGACACCCTCCTCGAACACCGCGTCCGGGGAGATCGGCTCGGCGCCGGCATGAACCCTCGGCCTGTGCAGCCGATTGGCGGCGATCGCATAGGCCGCCTGCGGATGGCGGGTCACAAGGGGGACGCAACCCTCCGGGACGCTGGACGCCAGGGCCTCGGGTACGAAGCAGGCGCCGCCCTTCACGCCGGCCAGGTCCGGAAGGAAGCTCTTGCTGGCGATGAAGGTGACGCTGTCGGCGCCGGCGCGATCCAGGACCGCGACGCGGCTGACCTGAATCGCGCCATCGGCGGCGGACGGCGCCTGCGCGCCGGCGATCCGGGCCAGTTCCGCCAGTGTGACGGGGCCCAGATCTTGGAAGAATCGCGGGTCAGGCATGGGGAAAGGTCACGCTCCGACCCGCGTCGTTCGCGCGAGTCGTCCTACTTGGCAGTTTGGCCAGGGACGGCCGCTTGGTCCAGATGCTCGCGGTCGAACGCGAACTGGGTGATCTTGCCGTTGAGGCCGGTGATCACCGAGGGCGTGATGTCCATCGCCGGATTGGCCAGGACCACGGCTTCGCGCTGGAGGAGCACGCTGCACTTCGCCTGCTGGTACGAGGTGCGGATGATCGGCTCCAGTTCCTGGCCGACGCGGCCCAGGGCCTTCTGCTGAGTGGCCTGCATCTCGCGGTCGCGAAGCTGGGCCTTGCGCTGCAGGGCGTTGGCGCGGAGCTGCAGGGCCGCGGCCTTCTGGTCGAAGGCGGCCTGGTCGAGCGTCGCCTTCTGGGCGTCGAGGGCCTTGGCCTCGTTGGAGATCGCGGTCTGCTCGGCGGTGAGCTCCGATTGCACCGTGGTGCCGATCTGGGTCAGGCGCGTCTGGACGTACTTGCCGACCGTGGACCCGCCGATGGCGCCGTCCAGGGAGAGGATGCACATGCCGCCGATCGCCGGGCCATGGGAGACCGCCGGCGCCGCGGGATTGGCCTGGGCCAGTGCGGACGAGCCGGTCGCGAGCGTGACAGCCGCAAGGCTGACGGCCGTGAGGAGAGTTTGGATTTTCATGTGATCAGAACTTCGTTGAAGTGGAGAAGCGGAAGGTTTCGGTCCTGTCGTAGTCTTCTTTCGACAGAATCTGGCTGAAGTCGAAGCGGATCGGACCCATCGGCGACTTCCAGAAGATGGAAAGACCGGCCGAGGCCCGGAGGGACAGGTCGTCGTGGACGTTCGGGTTCACCGCGCCGGTGGCGTCGAGCTTGTCCCTGTTGTCGAGCAGGCCGACGGTGCCGAAGTCGGTGAAGACCGCGGCCTTGATGCCGTACTGCTCGGGCAGGAAGGTCGGAACGGTCATTTCCAGCGAGCCGATGGCATAGGCGCGGCCGCCCAGAGCGTCGCCCTGACCGGAGTTGAAGTTGGCGTTGGT
The DNA here is from genome assembly GCA_036279815.1 of Phenylobacterium sp. Classification (GTDB taxonomy): domain Bacteria; phylum Pseudomonadota; class Alphaproteobacteria; order Caulobacterales; family Caulobacteraceae; genus Phenylobacterium. Next base: position 3,275 of record DASUIJ010000057.1, read on the forward strand.
GGTGTCGCGCGGCCCGATGCCGGCCGTCTCGAAGCCGCGGAAGCTGTTGCCACCCTTGTAGAAGCGGTCGTTGATCCGGATCGTATCGCCGCCCCAGCCGCCGGCGTAGCCCGCGCTGCCGGTGACGGCGAGCACGAAGCTCTTGCTGAACCCGTGGTACCAGCCGCCCTCGATCTCGGTCTTGACGTAGTTCACGTCGCCGCCGAGGCCCGCGAAGTCCTGGGTCATGTTGGCGTAGTAGCCGCGGGTCGGCTTGATGGGGTCGTTCCGCCGGTCGAGAGACAGGCCGTAGCCCACCAGGGAGGTGGTGTAGCTGCCCCGCTGGCTGCAGAGCGAGAGCGAGACCACGCCCAGGGTCGGGTCGCAGAACGAGTTGCCGATGTCGACGTTGTCGTTGCGGATCACGTAGCGCAGCGACATGGCCGAGTTCAGCGTCAGCGGGAAGCCGGCGCGCAGGTTCATGCCGACCGTGGCGGTCTGGTAGGCCTGGAACTGCGAGAGGTCGTACTTGTAGGAATAGATGTCGACGCCGGCGCGCAGGTTGCGGTTCAGGAAGCGCGGCTCGGTGAAGCTGAGGTCGATCTGCTGGCGATAGGAGCCCACGGAAATCCGGGCCCGCACGTCCTGGCCGCGGCCGCGGAAGTTTCGCTGGGTGACGCCCAGGTCGAGCACCAGCTGGTCCACCGAGGAGTAGCCGGCGCTGAACGAAAGTTCGCCGGTGGGCTGCTCCTCGACCTTCACCTGCAGATCGGTCCGATCCGGGTTGGCGGTCGGGATCTCGGTGATATTGACGTCCTTGAAGAAGCCCAGTGCGCGGATGTTGTTCTTGGAACGGTCGACCAGGGCCCGGTTGTAGGCGTCGCCCTCCACCAGGTTCATCTCGCGGCGGATCACGTAATCCAGGGTCTGGGTGTTGCCCACCACGTCGATGCGGTTGACGTAGACCCGCGGCCCCTCGTTGACCTGGAAGATGACATCGACGGTCTTGGTCTGCGGATTGGACGTGTAGCGCGGGCGAACGTCCACCGAGGCGAAGCCCGCGGCGCCGGCCGCGAAGGTCAGGGCGTCGGTCGCGCCCTCGATCCGCTGGTCCTCGTAGAGATCGCCCTGCCGGATCGGGACCAGCTGTTGCAGCAGGTCCTTGTCGAGCTTCTTGAGCTCGGTCTCGACAGTGATCTTGCCGAACTTGTACTGCGGCCCCTCGTCCACCGTGTAGGTGATGACGAAGCCGTTCTTGTCGGGCGCCAGCTCGGCCACGGCGGACACGACCCGGAAATCGTAGAAGCCGCGGTTGCGGTAGTGCTTGCGCAACTGCTCCTTGTCGTACTCGAGACGGTCAGGGTCGTAGTTGGCGTTGTTCGAGAAGAACTTGTACCAGGTGGTCTGCTCGGTCACGACCACGTCGCGCAGGTCGTTGTCCGAGAACTCCTTGTTGCCAAGGAAATTGACCCGCAGAACCCCGCTCTTGGGGCCCTCGTTGATCTCGAAGATCAGGTCGACGCGCTTCTGCGGCAGCTCAACGATCTTCGGCGTCACGGTCGCTGAGATCCGGCCCGAGCGCCGATAGAGCTCGATGATCCGCTGGATGTCGGACTGAACCTTGGACTTGGTGAAGATGCCGCGGGGCCGGACCGTGACCTCGTCGCGGAGCTTGTCTTCCTTGAGCCCGGAGTTTCCTTCGAACACCACCTTGTTGATGATCGGGTTCTCCACGACCGTGATGGTCAGGTCGCCGTTGAGCAGGCCGATCTTCACGTCGGAGAACAGGTCGGTGCGGAACAGGGCCTTCAGCGCCAGGTCGATCTTGGCGGCCGAGACCGTCTCGCCGGGCTGGATGGGCAGGTAGGAGAGCACCGTGGACTGCTCGATGCGCTCGTTGCCCACGACGATGATCCGCTGGACCACACCCTCCTGAGGGGCGGCCTGAGCGAACGCAATCGCCGGAACAACGGAGGCGCTCGAGCCCAACAGCAGGGCGAGGCCGGAGGCGAGCGCGGCGCTTCGGGCGCGGGTTCTTTGCATCGTTTCAGCCGTCAACGGAAAATAAGGGGGCGAGTCAGGAGAAGGGACCGCCGAGGAATTTGAACACACGCAGTTGTTGCAGATCGTTCCAGGTGGCGAACAACATCAATCCGAGCACCAGCGCAAGACCTACGCGGTACCCTGCCGCCTGAACCTTGGCCGCAAGAGGGCGACGGGTCGCCGCCTCATAGGCGTAGAACAACAGGTGGCCGCCATCGAGCACCGGAACCGGCAGCAGATTCATGAATCCGATGCCGACGGACAGGGTCGCGGCAAGCTGCAATAGGGCGATTCCCGCGCTGAGAATGACCGTCGGCAGGTCGGGCGCGCCGCGGGTGCTGGCCTCGGCCAGCTTGCCGGAGATGTGGGCGATGCCCAGCGGGCCGCTGAGCTGGTCGGCGGCGACCTGGCCGCGCACCATTCGGCCCAGATAGTAGACCGTCGAACTCAGGATATGGCCGGTGCGCTCGACGCTGGCCTGGACCGCTTCGATCGGACCGTAGCGGACGTGGGTCGGCTCGATCTCAGCCTGGCGGAAGCCCAGGGTGCCAAGGCGGCGCACCGTGCCCATGGCGTCGGCCCGCATCACCGGCGCCGGGGTGGCGGTCAGCAACAGTTCGCCGGCGCCGCGGCGGACCACGAATTCGGTGGGCAGGTTGACCCGGATCTGAGCGACCTCGGCCACGTCGCCGAAATCCTCCACCACATGGCCGTCGGCGCGCAGGATCACGTCGCCGGTCTTGAAACCGGCGCGGTCTGCGGCGCTGTTTGGCGTGACCGCCCCGACCTGCGCCGGCGTCACGTACTGGCCCAGCGACATCAGCAGGACCGAGAAGACCGCGATGGCCAGGAGGAAGTTCGCCACAGGCCCGGCGACCGTCACCAGGGCGCGCTGCCAGATCGGCTTGAAATGGAAGTACCGGCCGACCGCCTCCTCGCCTTCCCGGCTCGCGATGTCGCGGCGCAAGGCGTCGAGATCTTCCTCGTCGGGGACGCTGGAGGCGTTCTTGTCGCCGGCGAACATGACGTAGCCGCCCAGCGGAATCCATCCGATCCGCCATTCGACGCCCGACCGGTCGCGGCGCGAGAAGATCGCCCGGCCGAACCCGATCGAGAACCGGTCGATGGCGACGCCGCACCACTTGGCCACCAGGAAGTGGCCGAGCTCATGCACCGTCACGACCAGGGTCAGGACCAGCAGGAACGGAACCACATAAAGCAGCGCGTTCTGAAGGAAACCGAGCATCGGCGGGCTACTCCCTAGGACCTGGCTGAGGAATAGCCGGCCGCGACTTCGCCCGCCACGCGGCGCGCCATCGCATCGGTTCGCCGTGCGGCTTCAAGAGCATCGCCAGTACTGTCCTCAGCGAGGCCCCCGGCCTCTACCCGTTCGAGGGTGTCGGCTACGATTGCGGCAATATCGAGAAACCCGACCCGACGGTCAAGAAAGGCGGCCACGGCGACCTCATTGGCGGAGTTCAGCACCGCCGGAGCCGCGCCGCCGGCCGCCAGGGCCGCCTTGGCCACCTTCAGCGCGGGGAATCGGTCGAAGTCCGGCTCGTCGAAGGTCAGCGCGCCGGCCCGGGCGAGGTCCAGCTTCGGCGCGGGCCAGGGCAGCCGGTCGGGCCACGCGAAGGCGCAGGCGATCGGGGTGCGCATGTCCGGGGGGCCGAGCTGGGCGAGCGTCGATCCGTCGGCGTACTCGACCAGACTATGAATGATCGACTGCGGGTGGATCAGCACGTCCACCCGATCGGCCGGCATGGCGAACAGGTAGGCCGCTTCGATCATCTCCAGCCCCTTGTTCATCATGGTGGCGGAATCGACGGAGATCTTGCGGCCCATGCTCCAGTTCGGATGGGCGACCGCCTGCTCGGGGGTCGCATGGACCATCTGCTCGGCCGTCCAGGTGCGGAAGGGACCGCCGGACGCCGTGAGGATCAGCCGCGAGACGTGCTGGGCGTTGGCGGGGTCCAGCACCTGGAAGATCGCCGAGTGCTCGGAATCGACCGGGATCACGGCGCCGCCGGCCAGCCGCGCGGTGCGCAGCAGGGACGGGCCGGCGCAGACCAGGCTTTCCTTGTTGGCCAGCGCCACGACCGCGCCGGCCTTGGCCGCCGAGAGCGTGGGAGCCAGACCGGCGAACCCGACGATCGCCGACATGACCCACTGCGCGTCAGCCGCCGCGGCGTCCGCCACGGCGTTGGCTCCGGCGGCGGCCTCGATCCCCGAGCCCCGAAGGCGGTCGCGCAGCTCGCCCAGGCGCGTCTCGTCCTCGATGACCGCCAGCTTCGGCCGCCAGCGGCGCGCCTGCTCGGCCAGCCGCTCGACATTTCGCCCGGCGGTGAGCGCCATGAACTCGACCGGAGTCTGCGATTGCTCGAACAGGTCCAGGGTGGAGACCCCGACCGAACCGGTCGATCCCAGCACGCTGACGCGGCGCGGTATGGTCAAGGGCCCCACCCTAAATGATTCACCAGGCGGGCGACGGAGATCACCACCACGCAAAACAACAGGCCGTCGACCCGGTCCAGAAGGCCGCCATGGCCCGGAATCAGGTCGCCGGAATCCTTGACCCCGAACCGGCGCTTCAGCGCCGATTCCCAGAGGTCGCCGGCCATGGTCGCAAGGCCGCCGGCCAGGCCCACGCCGATGGCGGCGAAGACGTTGAGGGTGAAATACGGCAGGGCCGACATCAGCGCGCCCACCGCCATGGCCGCCGCCAGCCCTCCCGCGAAGCCGGACCAGGTCTTGTTGGGCGAGAACCGGGGCCACAGCTTCGGCCCCTTGAGCGCATTGCCGACCGCGTAGGCCCCGATATCCGCCGCCCAGGTCATGGCCAGCGTCATCATCGCCCAATACTTGCCCTGGGGCATGGCCCGCAGCCACACCAGGCAGATGCAGGCGATGCCGAGATAGAGCACGCCATAGGCGGCGTTCTCGGGCCGCTCGGAAACCCCGCGCGCCACGAGGCCCGCCGCGACGCCGCCGATCGCCAGCCCCGCCCAGGCCAGCCACATGTGCTCCCGATGAGCGAGGAAAACCCCTGCCAGGACGGCGGCGCAGACCGCCGCGGACACTCGCACCGGGGCCGTGGGGGCGGTCATGCCGCCCCATTCGATAGCGAGCAGGGCCACCGCCACGGCGATCAGGACCAGGAAGGCCCACTCGCCGGTCCACACCGCCCACAGGACCGACGGAACCAGAATCGTCGCGGATGCGACCCGGATCCCCAGATTGGACCAGTCGAAACGCTTAGCCGGCGGCAAGTACGTCATCGGCGACGGCTCCGCCGTATCGCCGCTCGCGCCTGTGAAATTCGTCGACCGCGGCGGCCAGATGCTCGGCGCTGTAGTCAGGCCACAGCACGTTCTGGAACACGAACTCCGAATAGGCGGACTCCCACAGCAGGAAATTGGAGAGGCGCTGTTCACCCGAAGGCCGGATCACCAGGTCCGGCGGCGGCACGTCGGCCGTGGAGAGGTGGCGGGCGAACACCGCCTCCGTCAGGTCCTC
>DASUIJ010000058.1:0-3631 GCA_036279815.1 Phenylobacterium sp.
CCCAGGGGCGTGGTCTTGTACTTGCGCAGGTTCTCGCGAAGCCGGTCGAAGGTGATGACCTTCTCGTTCATCGAATAGCCGATCACGGTCAGCAGCGCCGCGATCGAGGTCATCGAGAATTCAAGGTGGGTGACCGAAAGCATTCCCAGGGTCAGCAGGATGTCATGCAGCACGGCCACCACCGCGCCCAGGCCGAACTGCAGCTGGAACCGGAACCAGATGTAGCCGAGCATCAGCAGCATCGCGATCGCCAGGGCCTTGGCTCCGGACCATTTCAGCTCATCGGAGACCTTGGACCCCACGGTCTCCACGCGCTTGAACTCGATGCCCGGGAAGACCTCGGAGAGCTTCTGCTTCACCACCGCGGTGCTGTTCACCTCGGACGCGCCCTGGGCCGCGCGGAAGCGCAGCATGACGCCGTTGGTGGAGCCGAGCGACTGGACCTGGGCGTCCTCCCCGCCGACGCTGGCCATGGCGGCGCGCAGCTGGGCGATCGGCGGCGGGCCCTTGGTCTGGGCCTCGAGCATGGTGCCGCCCACGAAGTCGATGCTCATGTTCAGGCCCTTCGTGAAGAAGGACACGCCCGAGGCGACGATCAGGATGGCCGACAGGACGGCGGCGTAGGGCGCGAGCCGCACGAAGTTGAAGTGAAATTCGCGCGGCAGAAGGCGGATGAGTGGCCAGTGCATGGGGCGCCTCTAGACGATCGGCAGCGTTTTGGGCTTGGCGGCGCGATACCACCAGCCGATCAGCAGTTGGGTGATGACCACCGCGGTGAACACCGAGGTGATGACCCCGATGAGCATGGTCCAGGCGAATCCGCGGACCGGACCGGCGCCGAACATGAACATGATCACCGCCGAGATGGCGCTGGTGATGTTGGCGTCGATGATCGAGACCAGGGCGCGCTGGTAGCCGTGATCCAGGGCCGACAGCGGCGAACGCCCCGCATGGGCCTCGTCGCGGATCCGCTCGTAGATCAGCACGTTGGCGTCCACCGCCACGGCCAGGGTCAGGATCAGGCCGGCGATGCCGGGGAAGGTCAGGGTGGCCTGGGTCATCGACATGACGCCGATGATCAGCAGCACGTTGACCACCAGGGCGAAGGCCGCGAACACCCCGAAGAGACCGTAGGCCAGGACGATGAAGACGACGATCGCCACGGCGCCGATGGCCAGGGAGACCGCGCCGGCCTTGACCGCGTCGGCCCCCAGCTCGGCGCCCACCGTGGACTGCTGCTCCACGTTCAGCGGCGCGGGCAGAGCCCCGGCGCGCAGCAGGATGGCCAGGTTGTTGGCGCTCTCCGGCGTGAAGTTGCCGCTGATCTGGCCCGATCCGCCGGTGATCGCGCTCTGGATCACCGGGGCGGAGATGATCTTGCCGTCCAGGACGATGGCGAATCGCTTGCCCAGGTTGTTGGCGGTGGCGTCGCCGAAGCGCTTGGCGCCCACGCCGTTGAACCGGAAGGTGACGACCGCCTGGCCGGTCTGCTGGTCGAAGCTCTGGCGCGCGTCGGTCAGCATGCCGCCGTCGACCAGGGCGCGCTTCTTGACCAGGAGGGGCGGGCCATCCTGGTTCGGCAGGATGACGGTGCCCGGCGGCACCCGGCCCTGGGCGGCCTCGGCCGGGGTGACGGAATCGTCCACCATCTGGAAGGTCAGCTTGGCGGTCTTGCCGATGATGTTCTTCAGGCGCTCCGGATCGCTCTCGCCCGGGGCCTGGACCATGATGCGGTCGACGCCCTGGCGCTGGATCGCCGGCTCCTTGGTGCCGAGCGCGTCGATGCGGCGGCGGATGATCTCGATGGACTGCTCCACCGCCCGGCCGGCCTCGGCGTTCATCGCCTGCTCGGAGAAGGTCATGCGCAGGCGCTGGTCGGCGACCTGGGCGATGTCCACGTCGCGGCCGCCGCCGGTGGGCAGGGGCGCGCCGACGCGCTGGCGAAGCAGGTTCGCCGCGGCGTTGACCTTGGCCGGATCGGTGATCCGCACGGTGACCGCGCCGCCCGCCTGGCCCAGGTCGCTGAAGTCGATGCCTTCCTCGCGCAGGGTGGTTCGCGAGTCCTCGATCAGGTTCGTCGTCTTCTCGGCGCGCAGGGCCTTGGTGTCGACCGACAGCAGCAGCGACGAGCCGCCCTGCAGGTCGAGTCCGAGATTGAGCGTCTGCTTGGGCATGAAGCCCGGCAGGGCGTCACGGGTCGCCTGGGGCAGCAGGTTGGGAAGCGTGAACAGGACGCCGTAGAGGACGGCCGCCAGGACCGCGAAGGTCTTCCAGCGCGAGGGCGCGATCATCGAGGGGAAACCTAGACCTTGGAATCGTTGGCGGCTGCAGGTTCACCCCGGGAGCGGACATCGGAGATCATGGTCTTCACGACCTTGACGGTGACGCCCTGGGCGATCTCCACGCCGACTTCCTTGTCCTCGACACGGACCACCTTGCCGATCACGCCGGAGTTCAGCACCACGGTGTCGTTGCGCTTCACGCCCGCCACCATCTGCTGATGCTGCTTCATGCGCTGCTGCTGCGGACGGATCATCAGGAAGTAGGCGAGCACGAACAGGCCGACCAACGGCAGGAACTGCAGCGCCATATCCTGGAGGTTGCCGCCGGGCGCGCCCGCGGTCTGGGCGAAGGCGGGGCTGGTCGCCGCCAGCAGGATCAGTCCGGCCAGCGGCACGGAACGGAGGACGCCTCCGGAACCACCGGCGGTTGCGGCGGACTTGGCGAAAGCGGTTTTGGCGGACATGGCCTCTCCGAGGGGTGTGCACGGTCGCTTGGCTGCGGCCGTTTTCAGGTCGGCGGAAGCTATGCGTTCGCCCCCCGTTTTGCAATGGAACGCGCCTGCCGCTAATCAGCGGGTCATGGACCCGGACCTGAAACCTCTTCTGGAGCGCATCGCCCAGGCCCTCGAGCGCCTGGCGCCCCCGCCTCCGCCGCCTCCGAGCTTCGAGGCCGCGCGGCTGTTCCGGCACGATCCCGCCGCAGGCGGCTTCGTCCCGGCGCCCGACTATCCGCTGGCCCTGGCCTCCCTGGTGGGGGTGGAACGGCAGAAGGCCCGCTTCGTCGAGAACCTGGAGCGGTTCGCCGGTGGGCTGCCCGCCAATCACGCCCTGCTGTGGGGCGTGCGGGGCACCGGCAAGAGCTCGCTGGCCAAGGCCGCCTTCATGGCCGTGGCCGCCGACCGGCCCGACCTGAAGCTGGTGGAAGTGGACCGCGATCAGGTCACGGCCCTGCCTGGACTGTTCGACGCCCTGCGGGTTCGGCCCGAGCGTTTCGTCGTGCTGTGCGACGATCTGTCGTTCGAGGAAGGCGCCGACGCGGCCAAGGCGCTGAAGTCGGCCCTGGAGGGCGGCGTCTCCGGCCCGCCGTCGAACCTGATGTTCGTCGCCACCTCCAATCGCCGGCACCTGATGCCGCGCGGCCATGGGGAGGATCGCGGCATGATCGCCACCGCCGAGGACGCGGAGGAGGAGATCAGCGTCTCCGACCGCTTCGGACTGTGGGTGGGCTTTCCGCCGATGGACCAGCCGACCTATCTCGAGGCGGTGAACGGCTACGCGGAACGCTACGGCCTGAAGGTCAAGGACCTGGAACGCCGGGCCCTGCAATGGGCGCAGTTGCGCGGCGGCCG
>DASUIJ010000059.1:0-10381 GCA_036279815.1 Phenylobacterium sp.
CGGCCCGCTAGCTCATCGTGGGGATGACGAAGGACGAGTCGCCGACGTCGCCCTCGGGCCAGCGGGCGGTGACGGTCTTGACCTTGGTGTAGAACCGCACGCCCTCCAGGCCGTGCTGGTTGACGTCGCCGAAGGCCGAGCGCTTCCAGCCGCCGAACGAGTGGTAGGCGACCGGCACCGGGATCGGCACGTTGATGCCGACCATGCCCACGTTCACCCGGGACGCGAACTCGCGCGCGGCGCGGCCGTTGCGGGTGAAGATGGCGACCCCGTTGCCGTACTGGTGCTTCGACGGCAGCTCCAGGGCCTGCTCGAAGCTCTCGGCGCGGACCATCTGCAGGACCGGGCCGAAGATCTCCTCCTGGTAGGTCCGCATGGTGGGCTTGACCTGGTCGAACAGGCTGGGGCCGATGAAGAAGCCCTTCTCGTAGCCCTGCATCTCGAAGCCGCGGCCGTCGACCACCAGCTCGGCGCCCTCGTCCTGGCCCAGCTGGATGTAGTCGCTGATCTTCTGCTTGTGGGCGGCGGAGACCACCGGGCCGTAGTGGGCGGCCGGATCGTTGGAGAGGCCGACCTTCAGGGTGTCGATCTCGGCGACCATCCGTTCGCGCAGGGCCTCGGCCGTCTTGCGACCCACCGGCACCACCACCGGCAGGGCCATGCAGCGCTCCCCGGCCGAGCCGAAGGCCGCGCCGGAGAGGTCCTTGATGACCTGGTCGAGGTCGGCGTCGGGCAGGATGATGCCGTGGTTCTTGGCCCCGCCCATGGCCTGGACCCGCTTACCGTTGGCGGTCCCGTGGCTGTAGACGTAGGAGGCGATGTCGGAGGAGCCCACGAAGCTGACCGCCCGGATCCCGGGATGCTCGAGGATGGCGTCCACCGCCACCTTGTCGCCGTGGACCACATTGAGCACGCCCTTCAGGTCCAGGCCCAGCTCGGCCCCGGCCTGCATGAACATCTCGCCGAGCTTCACCGGCAGGGACGGGTCCTTCTCCGAGGGCTTGAGGATGAAGGTGTTGCCCACCGCGATGGCGATCCCGAACATCCACATCGGGATCATGCCCGGGAAGTTGAACGGGGTGACGCCGGCGGCCACCCCCAGGGGCTGGCGCATGGAATAGACGTCGATACCGGGGCCGGCGCCTTCGGTGTACTCGCCCTTCAGCATGTGCGGGATGCCGCAGGCGAACTCGATCACCTCCAGGCCCCGCTGGATGTCGCCCTTGGAGTCGGCGATCACCTTGCCGTGCTCCGACGACAGCAGTTCGGCCAGCTCCTGCATCCGGGCCTCGACCAGCCGCTTGAACTCGAACATCACCCGCGCCCGGCGCTGGGGATTGGTCGCCGCCCAGGCGGGCTGGGCCCGCAGCGCCGCCTGAACCGCCAGGTCCAGCTCGGCGGCGGTGGCCAGGCCCACCCGGGCCTGAACCTCGCCCGTGTTGGGGTTGAAGATGTCGCCGTAGCGTCCCGAGGCGCCCGCATGGGCCGCCCCGTCGATGAAGTGGTGGATGTCGCGCATGGTGGGCCTCGCTCCGGATCCTCGCGAGCTACCAGCCGGAGCTCGGTTCTGATACTGCAATTTTACCTGTTAGAAGATGCAGAAATGCGGCGCTGATGCACGATTGGGATGACCTTCGGATCTTTCTCGCCGCCGCCCGTTCCGGCTCGCTCGCCGGGGCCGCTCAGCGTCTCGGCGTCGACGCGGCCACGGTCGGCCGGCGGGTCGCCCGCCTCGAGACGTCGCTCCGCTCCACCCTGTTCGTGCGTTCGGTCCGAGGACTGCAACTGACCTCCGCCGGCTCGCGCCTGCTGGACGCGGGCGTCGAGGCGGAAGCCGTCATGGAGGCCGCCGGGCGCGCGGACAGGGCCGACCTCGTCGCCGGCACCGTCCGACTCAGCGTCGCGGAGGGGTTCGGTTCGGAGATCATCGCCCCTGCCCTGCCTGCCCTTCGCATCGCGCGGCCCGGCCTGCGGATCGAACTCGCCGCGAACGCCGGATTTCTGTCGGCGTCCAACCGGGAAGTCGATATGGCCGTGACCCTGAGCGCGCCCAATGCGGCGCGGCTGGTGGTCGAGCCGCTGACCGACTATCGGCTGGGGCTGTATGCGTCGAACGCCTACCTCGAGCGGGCCGGGATTCCACGCGATATCGAGGCCCTCGGAGGCTTCGAAATCGTAGGCTATGTGGACGACCTCATCTACGCACCGGAACTGCGGTATCTGGACGAGGTCCTGCCAGGACTGCGCCCCACTTTGTCCAGTTCCTCCATCCGGGCGCAGCGGGAAATCCTGCTGGCCGGCGGAGGGATCGGGGTTCTGCCCGCCTTCATGTCCCAGGGTCTTCGCCAGGTCCTGACCGACCGGATCCGGCTGACCCGCCGATTCTGGATCAGCACCCACCGCGACGTCGCCGAGACCGCCCGGGTCCGCGCCCTGCGCGCCTGGGTGAAGGACCTCGTGGCGAACAACCAGTCCAGGCTGTCGCCTGGAGCAATCTAGGCCGTGAAGAAATCGGCCCTCGGGCGGCCTTCCGGATCATAGACGGGCTCCACATGGTCGACGCGGTACTTTCGGGTCACCGCGCCCCGCAGGCCGAAGGCCCCAAGGTGGGCCAGCATGCCCTGATAAGGCTTCCCGGCCAGATGGGCCGCGAGGTCCTCCTGGCTCTCCCACTCCTCGAACACGTTGACCCGGCCAGGTTGGCTGAGATCGGCGGTCCAGGCGTAATGCACGCAGCCGGCCTCGGCCAGCGCGGCCTCGATCAGCGAACGTGCGCCGATCAGGGCGCGGTCCCGGTCCTCGGGTGCGAGATCGATCTCGCCGGAAATCACGATGCGCACGGCTCTATCCTTCGGTCTGGTCATGGAGAATTCGATAGGCGCGGCGACGGAAAAGCCAGACGCCCGCCTCTTTCTCCAACTCGTCGTCATAGGCGCCGATGATCCGCCGGACCGCACCGGCGGCGTCGACGAGGGTTTCCTGGGTATGGACCGTGGCGCTCGCGGTCGCGCCATGCACGACGATCGCTCCAGGGGTCGCGAAAAAGGCGGCCAGAGCAAATCCGTCCATCGCCTGCGTCCAGGCGGCCTTGATCTGGGCCTTCCCGGACACCGAAATCCCCGGAAGGCTCCAGACGCCGTCCTCGCACCAGTTGGCGATCCAGGCCTCGGCATCCTTCTGAAACACGGCGTTGCTGTAAGCGTCGATCCGCTCCCGGATCGCCAATCGATCGTCGACAGAACCCTCAAAGGCCATGCTCGTCCCCTCGTTGCGGCGTCCCCATATTCGGTCGAAAGATAAAACCGTCAATCCTGACTGTTTCTTTTTTGCGATTGGCCGGGGCTGTCACGTTGAGTTCGCCGGTCCGGGTGGCCCCATGGCCTGAGCTGGGCCGCCGTGCTCCCGGACGCCTGTTCTGTTCCAAGGGCAAGGGAAACTGCCCCGCAGGAGAGCCGGCCGACGAGGGCGGGGGCGATCTTTGCAGCCGCCACCCCCAACGCGTCAGCCGCCGGTCGCATCTACGACAATGGCGACCGTCTTGCCTCGGGATAGGGGCTCCCATCCGGCCACGATGGCGGATGCGATGGCGTTCGCCACGAGGTCCGGCGCAATCTGCGAGGCCTGCAGCAGAGGGGCGCCGTACTTGCGCTGCGGGCCCGGCGGAAACTCCACCACGGCTTCGCGCTGTCCCTCCTTGTGACGCACGGCGATCGCCATACCCCGCCACTCCCCGGAGTCGCTGGACCGATGTGGCTGGCGCTGAAGCCGCCAGACATAAGGCTCCCCGCCGACCTCGATCTCAAACTCAGGGCTTCGCTTGGTTCGTGCCATGTGAGGGAGTTAGCCCGGCAAGCGCGTCCAGGCCACCCCAACACCGCCCATGGCCGGAGCCCGGGCCCCGTCCCCGAGCGCGATTGCGTTCCAGACAACTCGAGCTGAGCGACCTTCCTCAAAGCATGGGGCGGTTCAGCGCCCAGCCTACCGGTGACGGGGCTGGTTTTCACCCCATCGCGGACTGAGACGAAGTCCGTGCGCCAGCGACGAGCCTTGGCCCTCCGCCGCTGTTCGGCGATCGATCTCCGGAACGCCCGCTGGCGACCACAATCGTTTGATCGATCGCAGGGCGCTGCAAGTCGTCTGGCCCGCCCGCACGTCAGCGTCGCTGACCTCGACTGTAGCCTCGACCTCCACCGACCTGGCGCCGCGAGCGGATCGCACATTGGTCCTGCGCGTTGTTCCGCAGCTTGACGGCGCGCGCCCGGGCCGCGGCGCGCTGGATCGGCGGGAGGACGTCGATTGCTGCTGCAACCTGGAACAACCTGCTGGAGGCGCGAGACAGCGTCTCGTGCCGCCCTGCTGATCGACATGGAAGCCTATTTCGACGCCGCCATGGACGCGATGAGTCGCGCCAAGCATTGCGTGCACCTGCTCAACTGGGCCTTCGAGCCTCAAACGCTCTTCCACCCCGGCCCGAACTGCACGGGCAAGGACGCCGATCGAATTGGCAATTTCCTGATCGCATTGGCCAAGAATCCGAAGCTCGACGTTCGGGTGCTTTGCTGGAAATCAGCCATGCCGGTGGCCGCGACCCAGCACTTCTTCCCCTTTGCGGACCGCAAGGTCTTCGCCGGCACCGACGTGAAGTTCGTGTTGGACGGGAAGCTCCCCATGGGAGCCTGCCACCATCAAAAGATGATCGTCATCGACGATGCGCTTGCCTTCTGCGGCGGTGGCGATATCGGCCCGGACCGCTGGGATACGCCGGAGCACCTGGACGACAATCCCCGGCGCGAAAAGACCCGGCGCGACAACAAGGCCTTCGACAGCCGCCATGAGGTGATGGGTCTGGTCGACGGCGCGGCGGCCGGCGCGCTTGGCGAGCTCTTCCGGCTGCGATGGCTGCGAGCAACCGGCGAAGCCCTGGAACCCTGTCCGCCGGTCCGCAGCCCCCGCTGGCCCGGGGAGGTCCCTCCGGCCTTCACCGATATCGAAGCCGGCGTATCGCGCACCGGCGCCGCCTGGCGCGACTGCCTGGAGGTGCGCGAGAACGAAGACCTGCACATCGCCTCCATCCGTTCGGCGAAGGCCTGCATCTACATGGAGAACCAATACTTCACGTCGCCCCTGATCGCCGCCGAGTTGGCCAAGCGGCTGCGTGAGCCGTCCGGTCCGGAAGTGATCCTGGTCTCCACCGAGCACTCGCCCAGCTACTTCGATCAGGTCACCATGGACCGCACGCGGCTGACCTTCATCCAGACGCTGCAAACGGCGGACAAGCACGGTCGTTTCCGTGCCTACAGCCCAGTGACCAAGCTCGGTCGCACGATCATTGTCCACGCCAAGCTGACCATTATCGACGACACCGTGCTGCGCATAGGCTCGTCCAACATCAACAATCGCTCTCTGGGGTTCGACACCGAGTGCGACCTGTCGCTCGAAGCGGCTGGACGCGGGTCCGCGGCCAACCGCGCGGAGATCATCCGGCTGCGGAACAAGCTGCTCGCGCACTGGCTGGGCTGCGCGGAAGCCCCGATGGAAGCCGCGATCCGAGAGACTGGCGGCGTGGGAGCCGCCCTGGAGTTCCTGCGCGACAACGGCTACTGCCGGCTTCGGCCGATCACGCCTGAACCCCTCAAGCCCTTGGCGGCTTTCATCGCGGCGTTCCATCTGGGCGACCCCGTCGGACCCGCGGATGCATGGCGTCCCTGGAAACGGCGCGAGGCTGCGGCGGCCGAAGGCAGGATCGCCCGGACCCAGATCGCCATCGAGGCGCTGGCGCCATGACGGGTTCGATCGACTGCCTGATCATCGGCGGCGGACCGGCCGGTCTGACCGCGGCCATCTACGCCGCCCGGTTCCGGCTTGACGTTCTTGTGGTCGACGAGGGCCGGAGCCGCGCGGCGCTCATCCCTTGCACCCGCAATCACGCCGGGTTTCCCGGCGGCATCTCAGGCCAGGATCTGGTCGCGCGCATGCGAGAACAGGCGGTCGAGTACGGCGTCCGGATCCTCGCCGATCGCGTGACGAAGTTGTCGGTTGGCCGGAAGACCTTCTCAGCGACGGCCGGGGCTCATCAGGTCAAGGCCCGGGCCGTCCTGCTGGCCACGGGCGTGACCAATCGACGGCCCGAGATGAGCGAAGATCTGCACCGACGGGCCCTCGCGGCCGGCCGATTGCGCTATTGCCCGGTCTGCGACGGCTTCGAGGTGATCGACCAGGCTGTGGCGGTGATCGGCACGGGTGAGCGAGGCGCCAAGGAAGCCCTGTTCCTTCGCGCCTATACCCCGGCGGTCACGCTGGTCGCGCCCAACGGACGCCCTGCTCTCACGCCGGCTCAAATCAGCGACCTGGACGCGGCCGGGATCGCCCGTCGCGACGGACCGGTCTCGTCGTTTCGCCTCGCGGCGGCGGGATTGACCTTTGCCTGCGCCGGCGAGGATCTCACCTTCGATGCGGTCTACCCGGCCATGGGTTCGGATCCGCATTCCGACCTGGCCGCTTCGGTGGGAGCCGAGATAGCGCGGGATGGTTGCGTGAAAGTCGACGCGCACCAGCGCACGTCAAGGCGCGGCCTCTATGCGGCGGGCGACGTCGTGCTCGGGCTTGACCAAATCAGCCACGCCATGGGCCAGGCTGGGGTGGCCGCAACAGCCATCCGCAACGACCTGGCGGCTGAGAGCCCAATGCGGCGCTAGGCAACGGGCTTGGGCGGTCTCGGGCGGCGCGACGGCCTGCGAACGACTCGCACCGGCGGATTGATGGGAACAACGCCAACGGCCGGGGATTGCCGCTGCAGCCCCCGGAGATGGATCATGCCCACCGCCCCCAGACCTGACGCGATCGCACTGAAGAAGGCCAGTCTCGGCCAGCACGCGCTTGGCGACCATATGGCCTCAGAGAAGGAACGCCTGATCGACGCCAAGGTGTCGAACGGCCTGCCGAAGCCCGAGTCTCCCGCCCTGCAGGGCGCGGGGCGGGCCTGAGGGCATGGCGCGCGCCCGCGGCAATCCCTGGATCGGCATCGGATTTGACGCTTGGCGTCTTGGGTTGGAGGCCTCGGCGGTCATAGGGCTGAGAAGCCTGATGATCGCCCAAGGCGGCCCCAGGGCGCAGGCGGAGGCCACACGAATGGTCTCTGAAAAAGTCGCGGCGGGGGCAAGCCTGCAGGCCAAGGCGCTCTCGGGCGCCCTGGGGGCGACGCCGGCCAGCGTGTCCGCCCGCACCTTGGCGCACTATCGCCGAAAGGTGAGCGCCAACCGCCGGCGGCTAGCCAAGGTGGCCACCTAGCCCGGGGCGCGCCATCCGCTCGCCGGCGCCAAGCCCGCAAGCGCCGCCCAACGCCACGCACACCGGCTAGCCTTTCGCTGCCACCAAACCCGTCGACCATGCGTTGACGCCCTACAGACAGCCTTCGAAACGGAAACCCTCACATGGCCAAGGTCACAGCGGCGTCAATGGGCGCATCCAGGTCCGCATCGTCCAAGGCGGCGCCGTCCGTTTCCGCCGGTCAGGGTGGCGAGCTACACCAGACCGCGAGCGCGCCTGCGGACCGACTGACCACGAACTTCGGCGTGCCGCTCAGCGACGATCAGAATTCCCTGAAGGCGGGCGCGCGGGGGCCGTCGCTGCTGGAGGACTTCGTCCTGCGGGAGAAAATCCAGCACTTCGACCATGAACGGATTCCCGAGCGCATCGTCCACGCCCGCGGCTCGGCGGCCCACGGGTATTTCGAGCTCACCAAATCGCTCGCGGAATACACCCGCGCCGACATCCTGACCCAGGTGGGCCGGCGCACCGAGGTCTTCACCCGCTTCTCCACGGTGGCCGGCGGCGCGGGCTCGGTGGACACGCCGCGCGACGTTCGCGGCTTCGCGGTGAAATTCTATACTCGCGAGGGCAACTGGGACCTGGTCGGCAACAACATGCCGGTGTTCTTCATCCAGGACGCCATCAAGTTTCCCGATCTGATCCACGCGGTGAAGATGGAGGCCGACCGGGGTTATCCGCAGGCGGCCAGCGCGCATGACACCTTCTGGGACTTCATCGGGCTGATGCCGGAATCCACCCACATGATCATGTGGGCCATGTCCGACCGCGCGATCCCCCGGAGCTTGCGGATGATGGAAGGTTTTGGGGTCAACACCTTCCGGCTGGTCAACGACCGCGACGAGGCGACCTTCGTGAAGTTCCACTGGCGCCCGACGCTCGGGACCCAATCGACCGGCTGGGACGAGGCCGTGAAGATCGCTGGGGCCGACCCGGACTTCCATCGTCGGGATCTGCACGACGCCATCGCCTCCGGCGCCTTCCCCGAATGGGAATTCGGCGTCCAGTTGCTGAGCCAGGCGGAGGCCGATGCGCTTCCGTTCGATATCCTCGACGCGACCAAGCTGATCCCGGAAGAGATGGTCCCGATCCAGGTGGTCGGTCGGATGGTTCTGGATCGCAACCCGGACAACTTCTTCGCCGAAACCGAGCAGGCGGCATTCCTGCCGACCAACGTCCCGCCGGGGATCGACTTCTCCGAGGACCCGCTGCTTCAGGGACGCCTCTTCTCCTACCAGGACACCCAACTCTCGCGCCTTGGCACGGTGAATTTCCACCAACTTCCGATCAATCAGGCCAAGGGCTGTCCCTTCCAGAACATGCAGCGGGACGGTCATATGCAGATGCAGACGCCGAAGGGCCGCGCGAACTACGAGCCCAACAGCCTCGCCGATGCAGGCGAGATCGGCGGCCCCCGCGAGGACCCCAAGGGCGGCTTCCGTAGCGCGCCAGTCACCACCGACGGAACCAAGGTGCGGCTGCGCGCCGAGACCTTCGCCGATCACTACAGCCAGGCGCGGCTGTTCTACCGATCGCAGACGGAGATCGAGCAGGCGCATCTGGCCAGCGCGCTGGTCTTCGAACTGTCGAAATGCAGCTTCGAACATGTGCGGGCGCGCATCCTGGCCAACTTGCTGAATGTCGATGCGAGCCTGGCGAAGCGCGTCGCGGCGGGCCTGAACGCCGAGTTGCCGGCCAAGTCCCCCGCCTCGGTGGCGCCGCAGGACATGGACCTGTCGCCGGCGCTTCGGATCGTGGGCAAGTACCCTGAAAGCCTGATGGGTCGTGCGGTGGGCATCCTTGTCACCGACGGCGCTGACGGGGCCGTGGTCAGCAAGGTCCGCAAGGCGGCGGAGGCCGAAGGCGCCACTGTGAAGATCGTCGCCCCAAGGATCGGGGGCGTGACGCTGAAGAGCGGCAAGTTGCTGACGGCAGACGCGCAACTCGCCGGCTCGCCCTCGGTGATCTTCGACGCGGTGGCGGTGGTGATATCCAGCGAGGGTTGCGCCCAGCTCCTGGAAGAGAGCGCCGCCGTCGATTTCGTCTCCAACGCCTTCATCCACCTGAAGGCCATCGGCTTTACCGCCCAGGCGCAACCCCTGCTCGACAAATCCAATGTCGTCGCCGACGCCGGCGTCGTCGATATCAACGGCGGCGGCGAGGCCTGGGTCATCGCGGCCCGAACCCGTCAATGGGACCGCGAGCCCACCGTGCGCATCCTCGCCTGAACCGCGATGACCCGCGCCGTCTGCATGGCGCCCGCTTCGACAAGCTCGCCAGGACCGTCCTCGCAGCCGTCTTGCTCGCCTCAACCCGACTCTGGCTCAGGGCTTATGAGTCCACGACCTAGGCGAACGCCGGCAGCAGGCTCCGCCCGGCCAGCTCCAGGCTCTTCAGCACCGCCTCGTGCGGGATCGCCCCGAACTGCATCAGGCACATCATCCGGTCCGCGCCGATCGCCTCGTAGCCCTTGAGCTTCTCCACGCAATGGTCGGCGTCGCCGATCACCACGCAATCCAGCGGCTCCAGCACCTCATGGGCCTCCCGGGGGCTGATGGTCTCGCCGTTGGCCATCCGCTTGAGTGTCACCACCACCGGCGGATCGTCGGGCTGGATCTCGGTTTCATGGGGATCCAGCCTGGCCTGGGCTGCGGTGTCCCGCGCCGAGTTCGGGTGGAGGCCCGCCTTGATCATGTCGTACCAGACCCGCCGGGGGACCTTGAACACCACCGGCGCGGCGTTGACGTACCAGAGCGCCGACCAGGCGGCGCCGTTGGCGATGGCCTGCTCGCGGGTCTCGGCCACGTGCACGAAGGTGAAGCAGCCCTTCTCGGGGTTGACGGCCTTGCCGGCCGGCGCCTTGCACGCCGCCAGCCCACGGTCGTGCTCCCGCAGCATCTGGCCCAGGAACTCCACCGGGCTGAGCAGGGTCGTCCCCAGCGCGCCGACGCCCATCTCACCGGCCATGTAGAAGCTCTCCGGCGAGCCGCAGGTCTGCCAGAGGCGCGGGTGCG
This sequence comes from Phenylobacterium sp., assembly GCA_036279815.1. GTDB lineage: Bacteria > Pseudomonadota > Alphaproteobacteria > Caulobacterales > Caulobacteraceae > Phenylobacterium. Next base: position 10,341 of record DASUIJ010000059.1, read on the forward strand.
GCTGCTGGACGGGCTTGGGCACCACCTCGCGCGGCGGCACG
>DASUIJ010000060.1:0-11378 GCA_036279815.1 Phenylobacterium sp.
ACAGGGAGCAGTTGCCGGGAATGACCGAGGTCACGCCGTGCTCCAGCGCCGGCCTGGCCTGACCGTCCCACAGCAGCTGGGCGTCGAAATGGGTGTGCGGGTCGATGAAGCCGGGCGCGACGACCCGGCCGCTGGCGTCGATGGTGCGCCGGGCCTCGCCGGGGACAGCGCCGACGGCGACGATCCGGCCGTCCTGAACGGCCACATCGGCCCGGATGCCGGGTTCGCCCTCGCCGTCCACCACCAGGCCGTTACGGATCACGATGTCGTACACGCTCAAATTCCTTCCAGGATCTTTCGCCAGGATTGGCCCGCCAGGCCGCTCAGGCTGTCGATGTTGCAGTTGCGCATAAGGGCGTAGCCGGCGGCCGCATCGAGCAGGACACTGCTGACCACGCCGTTCGGGTAGAGGATGCGGAGCACCAGCTCAGCCTGGCCGTCATGGCCGGCCGCCAGATCGGCGCCGACGATCGTGGCTTCCGCGGGGGGCGAGGCTCCGGCGTCGCCGGTCATTGCAGCGGCGGCTCCACGAAGACCACGTCACTGCCCAGCAGCAGGCCCGCGGGCCGGCGCATGACGAAGATGTGCATGTTGTAGCTCTTGATCTGGTCGATCGCGTCCGCCAGGGGCTGGTCCGGCAGGGCGCGGGCCGCCAGGGCCTCGAGGGTCTCGTCCGCCGCGGGCGTCACGAAGCGGCGGTGTGCGGAAAGCGTCACGCTGGATCCTCCGGTGAAGTTTATAACGCGTTATAAAATGTATCGCACGGTCGCCGGCCTACGTCAAAGCGCGCGGCTGCAGGGGCCGCCGCCGCCCGTGGCCGAACTGAACCAAGCCTATGGTGAGGTCGACGTGACGCCGCGCGGCGACCTGGCGGCGTCGCCGAAGGCGCCGGAACCAGCGCCTCGCCGGACATCTATTGGGGGTCTGGTGGTAGCTGGGGGCGGGATCGAACCGCCGACCTGTGGGTTATGAATCCACCGCTCTAACCATCTGAGCTACCCAGCCATGGGTCCCCTCGGGGAGCGCGGTTTATAGGGTTTCATTTTCTCCGCTTCAAGCGGCTTGGGCGTGACGATTTCACCGGCTAGGTTAGCGGCCGAAATGAGCGTGCTCCACCTCCTTGGAACGGCCGGCGAAGGCGGCGCGGAGACCTATTTCGTCGATCTGCTCGGCGCGCTCGCGCGGGCGGACCTTCCCCAGGTCGCCGCGATACGGCCGAACGCCAACCGGGAAGCTGCTTTGGCGGCCCTGGGCGTACCGGTGGGCGAGTTCCGGTTCGGCGGTCCCATCGACCTGTTCACCAAGCCCAAGGTGGCGCGCTTCGCCGCCCGGCACGACGTCAAGCTGACCCTGGCCTGGATGAATCGGGCCGCCCGCCACACGCCCCGCGGACCCTGGGCGCGGGTCGGCAGGCTGGGGGGCTACTACAATCTCAAATATTATCGCGGCTTCGACGAGCTGGTGGCCAACACCGAGGACATCGCCGACTGGATCGTGAACCAGGGCTGGCCGGCGGGGCGGGTGCGCTGCATCCCCAACTTCGCCGCCGCGCCGCCCGACGCCGCGCCCGCCGACCGCGCAGCCCAGAACACCCCCGCCGACGCGCCCCTGCTGCTCTCCATGGGCCGGCTGCACGAGGCCAAGGCCCACGACGTGACCCTTGAGGCCCTGGTCAGGATTCCCGACGCCATCCTCTGGATCGCCGGCGTGGGCCCGCTGGAGGGCAAGCTGAAGGCCATGGCCATGGCCCTGGGCGTGGCCGACCGGGTGCGGTTCCTGGGCTGGCGCACGGACGCCTCGGCGCTCTACCGGGCGGCCGACGTCTGCGTCTTCCCCTCGCGCTACGAGCCTTTGGGCAATGTGGTGATCCAGGCCTGGGCCCACGGCCTGCCGGTGGTGGCCGCCGCCAGCCAGGGGCCGGCCGCCCTGATCCGCGACGGCGAGGACGGCCTGCTGACCCCCGTCGACGACTCCGACGCCCTGGCCGCCGCGATCCAGCGCCTGCTGGACGATCGGGCGTTGCGGGACGGACTGGCGCGGAACGGCCTGGCCCGCGTGACCGCCGAATTCTCCGAGGCCGCCGTCGTCGCCCAGTGGCGGGCGCTGTTCGCAGACTACGGAGCCGCCTGATGTGCGGCATCGCCGGCGTGCTGCACGGACCGGGGTCCTCCCGGCCCCTGATCGAGACCCTGACCCATCGCGGCCCCGACGGCGTGCGGGTGGAGGACCTGGACGGGGCGTCCCTGGCCCACGCCCGGCTGTCGATCATCGACCTGGAGGGCGGCTGGCAGCCCCTGCACGCCGCCGGCTCCATCGTCATCGGCAATGGCGAGATCTACAACTATGTGGAGCTGCGCGAAGAGTTCGGCCTCGCGGACCGTCTCTCCACCGGCTCGGACTTCGAGCCCCTGCTGCACCTCTACGCCACCGAGGGACCGCAGGCGTTCCAGCGCCTGCGGGGCATGTACGCCTTCTGCCTGATCGGAGCGGACGGCCGGACCTGGCTGGTGCGCGACCCGTTCGGCATCAAGCCGCTCTACGCCCTGGAGCATGAGGGCGCGGTGCTGTTCGCCTCGGAGCCCCGGGCCTTCCTGGAGGCCGGCCTGATCGGCCGCGACATGACCGAGGCCGCCGCCCGGGAGCTGCTCGGATTCAGCTACACCCTGGGCCGGGACCTGATCTTCCCGGGCCTGCGCCGCCTGGCGCCCGGCGAGATCGTCGAGGTGGTCGAGGGCCGCATGGTCAGCCACGGACGCCGGCTCGCCCTGCCCCAGACCCCGCCGCGCCGGGAGACGGACGAGACGGGTCTGATCCGGCGGCTGGACGCGGTGCTGGAGGACAGCGTGCGCGTCCACCAGCGCTCCGATGTGCCTTACGGCCTGTTCCTCTCGGGCGGCGTCGACTCCGCCGCCATCGCCACCCTCATGGCCCGGCTGAACGACCGGCCCGTCACCGCCTTCACCTGCGGCTTCGATGCGCCGGGCGCCAGGGACGAGCGCGCCCAGGCCGAGCGGGTGGCCCGGGCGCTGGACCTGGACTGGCGGGAGACCCGCTTCGGCGAGGCCGACTTCTGGCGGGTGCTGCCGCAGGTGGCCTGGGCCCTGGACGATCCCACCGCCGACTACGCGACCCTGCCCACCTACAAGCTGGCCGAGGCCGCCAAGGGCGCCTTGACCGTGGTCCTGACCGGCGAAGGGGGCGACGAGCTGTTCGGCGGCTATGGACGCTATCGCCGGGCGCTGCGGCCAGGCTGGCTGGGCGGGCGCTCGGCCGAACCCAGGCCGGGCGACGCCGAGGTGCTGAACCGCTGGCGCGCCGAAGCGAAGGCGCCGGCGGGCCTAACCCGTCTGCAGCAGGCCCAGTGGGGGGACGTGGCCACCTGGCTGCCCAACGACCTGTTGCTCAAGCTCGACCGCTGCCTGATGGCCCATGGCCTGGAGGGCCGCACGCCTTTCCTCGACCCGGCGGTGGCCGCCTTCGCCTTTCCGCTGCCCGACCGGTTCAAGGTGCGCGGGCGATACGGCAAGTGGCTGGTGCGCCGATGGCTGGAGCAGACCTGCCCGCAGGCTCAGCCCTGGGCGCGCAAACAGGGCTTCACGGTGCCGGTCGAGGCGTGGATCGCGCCGCGGGCCACGGAGATCGGCGCCCGGATCGCCCAGGTGGCCGCCGTCCGGCGCGTGCGCTCCGCCGAGGCGGTGCGAGCGGCCTTCGCCGAGGGCGGGACCGGCCGCTGGCCGCTGCTGTTCTTCGCCGTCTGGTCGCTGATCCACCTGGAGGGCGCGGCCCCGAAGGACGCGCTGGCCGAGGTGGCCGGGCCGATCTAGAGCCCGAGCCGGGCCGCCACTTCCTCGCCGATGGCCAGCGAACTGGTCAGGCCGGGGCTCTCGATGCCGAACAGGGTCACCAGGTTCTCCAGCCCGTGGTCGGCCGGGCCGTCGATGCGGAAGTCCGGCTGGGGCTCGCCGGGGCCGTGCAGCTTGGGCCGGATTCCAGCGTAGTCGGGGCTCAGCGCGCCATCCTCGAGGCCGGGCCAGAACTTGCGGATGTAGGCATAGAACCCCGCCGCGCGCGCCGGATCGACGCTGTAGTCGAGGGTGTCCACGAAGGCCAGGTCGGGGCCGAACACGGCCTGCCCGCCCAGGTCGCGGCGATAGTGGGTGCCGAGGGCGCCGGGGATCGGCGGCGGGTAGATCAGCCGCGCGAAGGGCGCCTTGCCGGTCAGCCGGAAATAGACCCCCTTGCCGTAATGGCCGGGCGGGATGCCCGCCTTGGGGAAGCCCTCGATGGTCGCCGCCACCGCCTGGGCCGAGAGGCCGGGCGCGGTCGCCAGCACCCGGCAGGTGAGCGTGGTGGGCTCGGCCCCGCCGGCCCGCACCGACCAGCCGCCGCCCGGCAGCGGGCTGGCGCCCTCGAAGGGCGTCGAGGTGACCACCGCCCCGCCCGCCGCCTCGATCTCGCCCTCCAGCGCCAGCATGTAGCCGTGGCTGTCGAACACCCCGCTCTGCGGCGAGATCAGCGCCGCCTCGCAGCGGAGCTCCGGCTCCAGGGCCAGGGCCTGGGCCTTGGTCAGCCGCGCCATGCCCTCGACGTCGTTGGCCTGGGCCTGGGCCAGGATGGCGTCGAGGCGGCCGACCTCGTCCGGGGTGGTCGCCACCACCAGCTTGCCGCAGCGGTCGTAGGCCACCTTGTGGCTGTCGAGGAAGGCGTAGAGCGCGCGCCTGCCCTGGACGCAGAGCCGCGCCTTCAGCGAGCCGGTGGGATAGTAGAGCCCGCCGTGGACGACCTCGGAATTGCGCGCCGAGACGCCCTCGCCGATGATCGGACCGGACTCCAGGACCGCCGTGACCAGGCCGCGCCTGGAGAGCGCATAGCCCGTCGCCAGCCCCACGGCGCCCGCGCCCACCACCACTGCGTCGAAATCGAAATCGGCCATGGGTTGGGATTAGCGGAGCCGGAAGCCGATGCAAACCAATTGACGTCGGGACAGGCTAGGCGCCGGCCCGCCGCTGACCTAGGCGTGGACCCAACGAAGAACCGCCTGGGAGGGCGCCATGTCCGCGCGTGTCTTGAAGCTGGCCGTCATGGTCGCCCTGCTGTCGACGCCGGCCCTGGCCGCCGATCCGCCGCCCCCGCCCGGCGGCGCGGCGATCCTGATGTGGACGCCGGAGCAGCAGGCCTACGGCTACCGCAACATGGAGAAGGTCGGCCCGGTCCACGTGGTGAAGCGCGGCGACCATGTGCGGGAGCTGCCGGTTGCGGCGGCCGCGATCGATCCGAAATGGACCTGGGACGGCAAGGCCCAGACCGTCGACAGCTACATGGCCGCCATGCGCACCTCGGGCCTGCTGGTGCTCAAGGACGGCAAGATCGTGCTGGAGCGCTACGGCCTCGGCCGCGCGCCCGGCGAGCGCTGGACCTCGTTCTCGGTGGCCAAGTCGATGACCTCCACCCTGGTGGGCGCGGCGATCAAGGACGGCTTCATCAAGAGCCTGGATGACCCGGTCACGGCCTACATCCCGGGGCTCAAGGGTGGCGGGTACGAAGGCGTCACGGTGCGCCAGCTGATCACCATGACCTCGGGCGTGAAGTGGAACGAGGACTATTCCGACCCCAATTCCGACGTCGCCAAGGTGGGGCTGTCGATCACCGAGCCGGGGGTCAATCCGGTGGTCAGCTACATGCGCAGGCTGCCCCGCGAGACCGCGCCGGGGGCGAAGTTCGTCTACAAGACCGGCGAGACCGACCTGGCCGGAATCCTGGTGTCCAAGGCCGTCGGCAAACCCCTGTCGCAGTACCTTTCGGAGAAGATCTGGGCGCCCTACGGCATGGAGCAGGACGCCGTCTGGGTCGATGACGTGGCCGGACACGAGCGGGGCGGCTGCTGCATGTCCATGACCCTGCGCGACTATGCGCGCATCGGCCAGTTCATGCTGGAGTGCGGCAAGGCGGGGGGCGTGCAGGTCCTGCCGCAGGGCTGGGTCGCCGACGCGACATCGCCGCACGTGACGTTCCCGCCCGGCGGGACCGAGACCGGCTACGGATACTTCTGGTGGCTGGTCGGCGACGGCTACGCCGCCGAAGGGATTTTCGGCCAGCAGATCTTCGTCTTTCCGGCCGACCGCCTGGTGATCGCGATCAACTCGGCCTGGCCTTCCGCCGACGCGCCGGAACTCTGGGCGGCCCAGGCCGCCCTCGCCCAGGCCATACGCGCGGCGGCGAAGTAGGCGCTCAGGCCGCCGCCTTCTCCCACTGCGCCCACAGCCTGGCCTCCTCGGCCTTGGCCGTGACCACCGAGGCGTCCTTGATGTGGCCGAAGCCGCGAATCTGCTGCGGGACCTGGGCGATCCGGATGGCGACCGGCAGGCGCGCCGCCGAGACCTCCGCCAGCAGCCGGTCGAGCCCGGCTTCGTATTCGGCGATCAGCCTGCGCTCCATGCGCCGCTCCTGCGAATGGCCGAACAGGTCGAGCGGCGTGCCGCGCAGGCCCTTGAGCCGGGCCAGCACCGGGAACCCGTAGTCCAGCATCCAGCCGCCGAAGGCGATCTTCCGCGGGTTGCCCTGGTCGTCCCTGGGCGACAGGATCGGCGGGGCCAGCCAGACCTTGGCCTTGCCGCCCTTGAAGGTCTTAGCCTTCTCGGCGTCGAAGCGGCCGTCGGTATAGAGCCGGGCGACCTCGTACTCGTCCTTGTAGGCCATCAGCTTGTAGAGGTTGGTGGCCACGGCGCGGGTCAGCGCTTCGGAGCCGGCCGCGGCGACCCGTTCCACCCGACGCAGGTAGCGGTCGGCGTAGGCCTGGTTCTGATAGGCGACCAGTTCCCGCGCGCGGTGGGCGATCAGTTCGTCCAGCGGCATGGTTTCCGGCGTCGGCACGTCGGCCTCTGCGGGCCCGCGCTGGGACGGGTCGTGCGCCACCACGCGGCCCAGTTCGAAGGCCTGGAGATTCTGCTCCGCCGCGACTCCGTTCAGGCGGATCGCCCGGTAGAGCGCGCGGCTGGAGATCGGGATCAGGCCCTTCTGCCAGGCGAAGCCCAGCATGATCATGTTGGCGTAGATGGCGTCGCCCATCCGGGTCTCGGCCAGATGGTGGGCCGGGGCCTCGTCATAGGACCGGGTGGCCGCCGTGATCCGCTTGGCCATGGAGCCGGAGTCGAACCGGACGTCGCGATCGGTGACGAAGTCGGCCGTGGGGGCGAAATCCTCGTTGCCCACCGCCACGGTGCGGTCCTTGGCGTAGAGCGACAGGGCGTCGGCCCCGGCCGCCGAGAGGATGTCGCAGGCGATCAGCACGTGGGCGCTGGCCGCGGGCACCCGCCCGCCGACCACGGTCTCTTCCGTCTCGCCGATCCGCACGTGGCTGAACACCGCCCCGCCCTTCTGGGCCAGGCCGGTCATGTCCACCACCGAGGCCGCGCGACCGTCCACATGGGCGGCCATGGCCAGGATCGAGGCCGTGGTGGTGACGCCCGTACCGCCGATGCCGGTGAAGACGATGTTGCGGACGCCCTCCAGCGGCTCGAAGGTCGGAAGCGGCGTGGAATCGGCGGTCAGCGCCGGCATGGCCTGGGCCTGGGCGTTCTCGCCGCCTTCCAGGGTGATGAATGACGGGCAGAAGCCTTCCAGGCAGGAATAGTCGGTGTTGCAGCTCGACTGGTTGATCCTGCGCTTACGGCCGAACTCGGTGTTCAGCGGCTCGACCGAGACGCAGTTGGACTTCTTCGAGCAGTCGCCGCAGCCCTCGCAGACCAGCGGATTGATGAACACGCGCTTGGTCGCGGTCTCCATCTTGCCGCGCTTGCGCCGGCGGCGCTTCTCGGTGGCGCAGACCTGATCGTAGAGCAGGACGGTGGTCCCGGGCGTCTCGCGCAGCATCCGCTGCACGGCCATCAGCTCGGAGCGCGGCTTCACCTCGACGCCCGGCGCCAGGTCATGGACCCCGTCGTAGCGATGGACGTCGTCGGCCACGATCACCGTCCTGGCCACGCCTTCCGAGGCGAGCTGGCGGGTGATCTGGGCCGGCGTGAAGCCGCTCTCGGTGGCCTGACCGCCGGTCATGGCCACCGCGTCGTTGAACAGCAGCTTGTAGGTGATGTGGCTGTTGGCGGCGATCGAGGCGCGGATCGCCAGGGAGCCCGAGTGGCTGTAGGTGCCGTCGCCCAGGTTGGCGAAGACGTGGGGCTCGGTGGTGAACGGCGCGGAGCCCACCCAGGTCAGGCCCTCGCCGCCCATGTGGCTGTTGAGGTCGGTCTGCGGGTCGGAGAAGCTGGCCATGTAGTGACAGCCGATCCCGGCCAGGGCGCGGGAGCCTTCCGGCAGGCGGGTCGAGGTGTTGTGCGGGCATCCCGAGCAGAAGAACGGCTTGCGCTGCTGCTCCGCCGCCAGCGTCACCGCGGCCATGGAGGCGGCGGACACCCGGGCGAGATAGTCGTTGACCCGCTCCATGTGCGGGCCGGGGGGAAGCCGGTCGGCGATGGCCAGCGCCACCTCCGCCACCGACAGCGAGCCGAGTTCGGAGAGCAGGGGATGGCCCGCCTCGTCGGTCTTGCCGATGATCCGCGGGCGGGCATGGGCCGGCAGGTCGTAGAGCGCGGCGCGGGCCTGGGTCTCGATCAGCGGGCGCTTGTGCTCGATGACCATCAGGGTCTCGAGGCCGGCGGCGAAGGCCTTGAGCCCCGTCGGCTCCAGCGGCCAGGGCATGCCGACCTTGTAGATGGCGACGCCCAGAGCGGCGGCCTCCTCGAAGGAGATCCGCATGGCCGCGAAGGCCTCGATCACGTCCTTGTAGGCCTGGCCCTGGCAGACGATGCCCAGGCGCGGGCGCGGCGCGCCCAGCATCACCTTGTCGATCTTGTTGGCGCGGGCGAAGGCCAGCGCCGCGGGGATCTTCTGGGTGCGGAGCCGGCGCTCCTTGTCCAGCGGCTGGTCCTTCAGGCGAATCCCGAGCCCGCCGGACGGCAGGGCGAAATTGGCCGGGGTGACGATCTTGTGGCGATCGAGGGTGACGTCGATGGTCACCCCGGAATCCATGGTGTCGGCCAGGGCGATCAACCCCACCCACAGCCCCGAAAACCGCGACATGCCGTAGCCCAGCAGGCCGAAGTCCAGCACCTCCTGCACGTCGGCGGGCGACAGGACCGGGATCTCGAAATCCTGGAAGGCGTATTCCGACTGCGACGGCAGGGTGGAGGACTTGCAGGTGTGGTCGTCGCCGGCCACGGCCAGCACCCCGCCCTTGGGCCAGGTCCCGGCGAAATTGGCGTGCTTGAAGGCGTCGCCGGTGCGGTCGACGCCGGGCGCCTTGCCGTACCACATGCCGTAGACGCCATCGAACTTGGCGCCCGGGAACAGGTTCGCCTGCTGGGAGCCCCAGACGGCGGTGGCGGCCAGGTCCTCGTTCAGACCCTCCTTGAAGACCACTTGAGCCTGATCAAGGAACTTCTGGGCGCGATGGGCTTGCTGGTCGAGCCCACCGAGCGGCGATCCGCGATAGCCGGACACGAATCCGGCGGTGTTCAGGCCCGCCCGGGCGTCCAGGCGGCGCTGATCCATCAGGACGCGCAGGAGCGCCTGGACCCCGGTGATGAAAACCCGGCCCTCGTTGAGCAGAAATTTGTCGTCAAGCGTCACATCCGTGTGCCGCATTGCAAATTCCTTCCTTTCGGGGTGTCTATAGAGCTTGCAAGATCATATAAGTTCGACGCAATTGCTTACCAAAGGCATGCCCCACCATAGCTGTTCCGGGGCACGATTGACGCCCATTTGCCCATTAGGCGGGAGGAAAACTTGTCCGAGGCCCTAGACGCCGTCGATGCTAAGATTCTGGACCTCATCCAGCACGACGCCGGTTTGTCGGTCGCCGAGATCGCAGAGAGGGTCGGACTGTCCTCCAGTCCGTGCTGGCGGCGCATCAAACGCCTCGAGGACGCCGGCGTCATCCAGCGTCGGGTGACCATCCTGGACCGCGACAAGCTGGGCCTGGGCTTCGAGGTCTATTGCACCGTCAAGCTCTCCCTGCCGACCAAGGACAACCTCGACGCCTTCGAGCAGGCGATCACCAAGCTGGCCGAGGTGGTGCAGTGCGCCACGGTCACCGGCGCCGCCGACTACGAACTGCGCATCGTCACCCGCGACATGCACGCGTTCGACGACTTCCTCCGCGACAAGATCCTGGGCCTGGGCCTGGTCTCCAACATCGAGAGCCGCATCGTCATCCGCTCGGTGAAGAACACCACCGCCGCCCCGCTGGGCCTGATCAGCCCCTATGTGAGCGCGCAGAGCTAGCCCCGCCCCTCCTCCGCCGCCCGCTGGAAAGGCGCGGCGGCGGCGCGGCGGGAATTCCGCCGTTGGGGCGTGCGCCGGGAGGCGCGCTCCCCTAGTCTCGTCCCCCACAACGGGGAGAGACACGGATGATCGAGCTCGTCATCGACCAGCGCCGCAGAGACCTCGGGGGCTTCGAGGTCGGCCGGGTCCTGCCCCACGCCAAGCGGCGGATGGTCGGGCCGTTCATCTTCTTCGACCACATGGGGCCGATCAGCTTCCAGGCGGGCTTTCCGCGGGAGGTCGACGTGCGACCCCACCCGCACATCGGCCTGTCCACCGTCACCTACCTGTTCGAGGGCGAGATCACCCACCGCGACAGCGTCGGCGTCACCGAGCGCATCCGGCCGGGCGAGGTCAACTGGATGACCGCCGGACGCGGCATCACCCACTCCGAGCGGTTCGAGCATCTGCGGCAGGTCGGCGGCCGCATGCACGGCATCCAGGCCTGGGTCGCCCTGCCCGACGGTCTGGAGGAGATCGAGCCCAGCTTCCACCACCACGGCCCCGAGGACCTGCCCACCTATCAGGGCGACGGGATGTGGGCGCGCCTGATCGCCGGCAAGGCCTTCGGCGCCGAGGCCAGGGTCTCGACCCACTCGCCGATGTTCTACGCCCACTGGGTGCTGCAGGCGGGCGTCACCGCCGGCCTGCCGGCCGAATACCCGGAGCGGGCGATCTATGTGGCGGACGGCAGCGTCGAGGTGGAGGGCCACAGCTATCACGCCGGCCAAATGCTGGTGTTCGCGCCCGGGGACGCGATCGCCGTGACCGCCGAGACCGCCGCCATCGTCATGCTGCTGGGCGGCGAACCGGTGGGCGAGCGGTTCATCGACTGGAATTTCGTCTCGTCGTCCAAGGCGCGGATCGAGCAGGCCAAGGCCGACTGGCGGGCCGGTCGGATGAAGCTGCCCGACGCCGACGACCAGGAGTTCGTCCCGCTGCCGGAAGGTCCGCCGGCCGACACCGCCAATCCGATGTCCTGAGGCGGGTCTCGCCTGCGGCGGTGGTTCAGTCCGCCAGGGCCTTGCGCGTCTGCTCCCAGTACTGGGCGCCGGTGATCA
>DASUIJ010000061.1:0-4683 GCA_036279815.1 Phenylobacterium sp.
CCGGAGCCCCTAAGGTCCGGGGCACATCCTTTCCTGTTCGAGTACATCCATGAAACGACTGCTCCTGGCCGGGGCCTGCGCCTGGGCCATTTTCGCCCTGCCCGTGCTGGCCGGCGATCTCGACCCGGCCCGCCTGACCGAGCACGTGAAGGTGCTGTCGTCCGATGCGTTCGAAGGCCGCGGGCCGGCGACCGCGGGAGAGGTGAAGGCCGTCCAGTACATGGCCGACCAGTTCAAGGCGGCGGGGCTGAAGCCCGGCGGCGACCTGAAGGACGGCAAGCGCGCCTGGACCCAGGACGTGCCTCTGGCCCAGTTCGACAACAAGGACCCGGTGACCGTCAGCGTCAGCGTGAACGGCGAGACCCAGACCTGGGCGCAGGGCGAGCAGATCGCCATCCGCGCCCCGCAGACCGGGGCCGAGCGCGTGACCGTCAAGGACGCGCCGGTGGTGTTCGTCGGCTATGGCGTGAAGGCGCCCGAGCGCAACTGGGACGACTTCAAGGGCGTGGACCTGCACGGCAAGATCGCCCTGGTGCTGGTCAACGACCCCGACTTCGAGGCCGGGCCCGACGTCAAGAACGGCGGCGACTTCGGCGGCAAGGCGATGACCTATTACGGCCGCTGGACCTACAAGTACGAGGAGGCCGCGCGCCAGGGCGCCGTCGGCTTCATCGTGATCCACGAGACCGGCCCGGCCTCCTACGGCTGGGCGACCGTCAAGAACTCCAACACCAACACGGTCTTCGACATCATCCGGGCCGACCCCGCCAAGGCGCACGCGCCGATCGAGGCCTGGGTGCAGCGCGACGTGACCGTGAACCTGTTCAAGGCCGCGGGCCTGGATTTCGAGGCGCTGAAGAAGCAGGCCCAGAGCCGCGACTTCCAGCCGGTGACCCTGAACGGCGTGACCTTCTCCACCGACTTCGCGGTCGATGTGAAGAAGATCGTCTCGCACAACGTGGTCGGCGTCCTGCCGGGGACCCGGCGGCCCGATGAGCGGGTGATCTACTCGGCCCACTGGGACCACCTGGGCGTCGGCCTTCCCGACGCCAGGGGCGACCGGATCTATAACGGCGCCCAGGACAACGCCTCCGGCTCGGCCATGCTGATCGAGATCGCCCGCGAGTTCGCCAAGGCGCCGCGCACCCGGCGTTCGGTGGTCTTCCTGTCGGTGACCGCCGAGGAGAAGGGCCTGCTGGGGTCGGAATACTACGCCGACAAGCCGCTCTATCCGCTGGCCACCACGGTCGGGAACATCAACATGGACGGCGCCTCCACGGCGGGCGCGGCCCGGAACTTCACCACCTCGGGCAACGCCCCCCTGACCCTGCAGGACGACCTGATCGAGGTCGCCAAGGCCCACGGCAAGACCTACAGCCCCGACCCGCGGCCGGGCGCTGGCAGCTTCTTCCGTTCCGACCACTTCTCGTTCGCCAAGCGCGGCGTGCCGGCCATCTCCTTCGGCGCGGGCCAGGACCTGGTGGACGGCGGGCTGGAACGGGGCCAGGCCCTGGCCCGGGACTATGTGGCCAACCGCTACCATCAGCCGGCGGACGAGTACTCCCCGGACTGGAATCTCACCGGAGCCGCCCAGGACGGCGGCATGCTCTACGACCTGGGCCGCCGCCTGGCCAACTCCTCCGAGTGGCCGGAGTGGAAGGAAGGCTCGGAGTTCAAGGCCGAGCGCGACAAGACCGCCGGCGACCGGAAATAGGGCGGACGGGATGGCGGCCGAGGCGGGCAGGATCCGGGCGGGTATCGGAGGCTGGACCTTCGAGCCCTGGCGCGGCGTCTTCTACCCGCCGGGCCTGCGGCAGGCGGACGAGCTGCACTACGCCAGCCGCCGCCTCACCGCCATCGAGATCAACTCGACCTACTATTCCAGCCAGAAGCCCGAGACCTTCGCCAAGTGGGCCGCCAGCACGCCCGAGGACTTCGTGTTCTCGGTGAAGGCCTCGCGCTTCGCGACCAATCGCAAGGTCCTGGCGCAGGGCCGGGAGTCGATGGACAAGTTCCTGGGCCAGGGCATCGTCCAGCTGGGCGACCGGCTGGGTCCGATCCTGTGGCAGTTCATGGCCACCAAGAGGTTCGAACCCGACGATTTCGGCGCCTTCCTCGACCTGCTTCCGGCCCGGCTCGAAGGACTGGCGCTGCGCCATGTGGTGGAGGTGCGGCATGCGAGCTTCGTCGACCCGAAATTCGTCGCCATGTGCCGCGACCACAATGTCGCGATCTGCATGGCCGATCACGAGACCCATCCGTGCATCCCCGACATCACCTCGGATTTCGTCTACGGGCGGCTGATGACCGGGCGCGACGAGATCGAGACCGCCTATCCGGCCGAGACGCTCGACCTGTGGGCGGAACGGTTCAGGACCTATGCGAGGGGCGAAGTCCCGCAGGACCTCAAGGCCGTCGACCGCACCTCGCCGCCGCCCGGGCCGAAGGACGTGTTCGCCTTCGTGATCCACGAGGGAAAGGTCAGGGCGCCGGCCGCGGCCATGGAGCTGATCAGGCGCTGCGACGGCTGATGTTCGCCGGTTGCGGCTTCATGCCGCACCCCGAAATGCAGAACGCCCCCGGCGGAAACCGGGGGCGCAAGCAAAGAACGGCCGTTCTTAATCTGGTGAGAGCTTAGCCGCCACCGGGGAAGCGCATCGGGACCTTCACCGTCCCGGTCTTCGAGCCCATCGGCAGGGCGTCGGCGACGCAGAGCGCGGCCTTGTCGAAGCCCTTGTTCGGCTGGGTGTTGTCCAGGACCTTGCAGCCCGTGAGCTTGCCGCCGTCGGCCGTGCATTCGAGCATAACCATGGCCGAGTCACGCGTATTGGCGTTCTTGGTCAGGCACTTGCCCATGCTGTCTTCAAAACTGCCCGCCGTCGCCTGACCGGCGAACGCGAGTGCCAGGACGCAACCGCCCGCAAACTTGAGGATATTGTTCATCGTCGCCCCACTCCCTTCTAGATTTGAGCGTGACAATCTTGTGGGGGATTCAGGTTAAGGGACTCGGAATCGGTACGATTAACTAAACGTCGATAACGCAGGACAAGCCTCTGGATGCGTGGGTCTTTATGGACTCACGCACGCGCACGGGGCCCTCCGTCTATATCCCCGCTTCGGTGACGATTGGTTAGCAACCTCCGCGCATGGTGTCGCGGTCGCTAACCGTATTTTACGGGGGGAATCCTAGTGAAGCGCCTACGGCTCGTGGATACGCCGCTGATCATCAAGATCGGCTTCGCGCCCGCATTCGCCTTGGTCATGCTGGCCTGTCTGGCCACCGGAGCCATCATCCTGCAGCGCGGCCAGGCGGCCGAACTGCGCCAGGTCGTCCAGGTGGACATGCCCAACAGTCTGCGGATGCAGAAGGTCTCGGAGCGGATCACCGCCGTTCACGGCCAGCTGTACTTCCTGCTGACCCACGCCGCGGCGGGGATCGACAAGGACAAGATCGACGGCGACTCCAAGGCCCTGCTGGCCGAGGTCGACGCGATCACCAAGGAGGTCCAGACCGCGCAGAAGAACGCGCCGGCGGACCAGAAGAAGTCCTATGCGGAACTCGTGAAGGCGCTGAAGAACACCCGCGACGCCCTCGACGTGATCTGCGCGATGATCGGCGCCGACTTCGGCACCGCCGCAGGCTTCGCCGCGCCGTTCGAGGAAGAATATTCCAAGATGAGCGGCACCCTCCACAAGATCGTGGATGCGGGCCAGGCTCAGACCGACAAGAGCGCCGCCGAGAGCGGGGCCCGGGCCAAGGCCGCGCAGTTCGCCACCATGGTCGGCGCGGTCGCCACCCTGCTGATCGCAGGCGCCCTGGCCCTGATGCTCACCCTGACCCTGCGCCGCGACGTGAAGAAGATCGCCACGGCGACGGAATCCCTGGCCCGCGGCGACAACGGCATCGACCTGGACGCCCTGTCCCGCGCCGACGAGCTGGGGGCCATCGTCACCTCGCTGAAGGTGTTCCGCGACAACCAGCTGCACCTGGAAAAGCTCCGCAAGGAGCAGGAGAGCGCCGAGGCCCAGGCCGAAGCGACCCGCCGCCAGAACGCCGAGGCGGCCGCCGCCATCGCCGAGGAACAGCAGAACGTGGTCAACTCCCTGGCCCACGCGCTCGACGCCCTGGCCACCGGCGACCTGACCTACCGGCTGGAGACCGAGTTCCCCGGCGACTATCGCAAGCTGCGTGACGACTTCAACGCGGCCGTGGCCAAGCTGGAAGAGGCCATGCGGGCCATCGCCGGCGCCACCGCCTCGATCCAGTCCGGCGCGGGCGAGATCAGCCACTCGGCCGACGACCTGTCGCGCCGGACCGAGCACCAGGCCGCCACCCTGGAAGAGACCGCCGCGGCCCTCGACCAGATCACCGCCACGGTCAACAAGACCTCGGAAGGCGCCAATCACGGCCGCGAGGCCACCGCCTCGGCCAAGAACGACGCCGAAGCCTCGGGCGACGTGGTCCGCAAGGCCGTCGACGCCATGGGCCAGATCGAACACTCGGCCAAGCAGATCAGCCAGATCATCGGCGTGATCGACGAGATCGCCTTCCAGACCAACCTGCTGGCGCTGAACGCCGGGGTGGAAGCCGCGCGCGCCGGCGAGGCGGGCAAGGGCTTCGCGGTCGTGGCGTCGGAGGTCCGGGCCCTGGCCCAGCGCTCGGCCGAGGCGGCCAAGGAGATC
>DASUIJ010000062.1:0-2773 GCA_036279815.1 Phenylobacterium sp.
CTGCAGGGTCGCGTGGGCCTTGGCGCCATAGGCGGTGCGCAGCATCCCCAGGTGCTGCTCGTAGCCCTCGGCGACCGCCCCGAAGGCGGCCATCTGGTTGAGGGTGGAGACGTGCAGGTCGCTGCCCTGCTTCAGCAGCACCAGCTTCTCGATCACCGCGCGGGGGCCGCAGACCCAGCCGATGCGCAGGGCCGGGGAGATGGTCTTGGAGAAGGTGCCGCAGAACAGGGTGCGCGCCGCCTCGATGGAGCCGGAGCGGGCGATGTCGAGGGACTGGAGGGTGGGCGCGGCGTCGCCCTCGAACCGCAGTTCGCGATAGGCGGCGTCCTCGATCAGGGTCATGTCGAGGCGCTCGGCCAGGTCGAGCAGCGCCTCGCGCTCGGCCAGGGTCAGGCTCTCGCCGGTGGGGTTGGCGAAGTCGGGGACGAAATAGCCCAGGGGCTGCGGCGCGCGACCGGCCATCAGGGCTTCGGCGTCGACGCCGCCGGACAGGGCGGCCCGCGGCAGGTCGAGATAGGCCGGCTCATAGGCGTTGAAGGCCTGCAGGGCGCCCAGATAGGTGGGGCGGGCGACCATCACGGTGTCGCCCCGGCTGAGGAACAGCTTGCCGAGCAGGTCGAGCGCCTGCTGCGAGCCGGCGGTCACCAGGATGTTGTGCTCGTCGCACTCGACCCCGGCCATGGCCATGCGCTCGGCGATCCATTGGCGCAGGGGCGGATAGCCCTCGCTGACCGAGTACTGCAGGGCCTGGCGGCTGAGGGCCGGGTCGGAGAGGACCTGGTCGTAGCCGGCCTGGATGCGGGCGGCGGGAAACAGGTCGGGGTCGGGGATGCCGCCGGCGAAGGAGAGGATGTCGGGCTGGTCCAGCAGCTTCAGGAGCTCGCGGATCTCGTTGGCGCGGACGCGGCCCATGCGCTCGCTGAAACGCGTGGCCCAGTCGGGGGAGGTGGTGGTCATGAGAGGGTTCCGTGATGTTCGCCGACGGTCGGGGCCGTCCATGGGCCGCGCGGACGCGGCGTCTCGCCTGATCAGGTCAGGGGCGTCATACGCTGCAGGTGGGGCCCTGGGTCCGACGCAGCCAGAAGCGCCGCGGACCGCGTTCGGTCTTGCTCATGAAAGGACGCATAGCGCGAACGGCCGGGGGAGGCCAAGAGGCGCCTGGAGTCCGGCGACGACGGTTTCGCCGGTCGCACGGCCCGGCCCGGGATGGTAGCGTCCGCCTCGAGAGGCCGGTCGCGTGGACCGGTCCGACCCTACGGGGTCACCTGAAAATGGGGGATACAGGATGTTTTCGCATATCATGATCGGGACCGACGACCTGGATAAGGCCAAGGAATTCTATGACGCGGTGCTCGGCACGCTGGGCGTGGCGCCGGCGATGGTCGATGGCCATCGCATCTTCTACAGGACCCCGACCGGCGTTCTCGGCGTGTCGAAGCCGATCAATGGCGAACCGGCCACGTTCGCCAATGGCGGGACGATCGGCTTCGCCTGCAGTTCGCCCGCCCAGGCCGACGCATGGCACGCGGCCGGCGTCGCCAACGGCGGCGTGTCCTGCGAGGACCCCCCGGGCGTGCGCGAGGGCGGCATGGGTAA
The DNA here is from genome assembly GCA_036279815.1 of Phenylobacterium sp. GTDB lineage: Bacteria > Pseudomonadota > Alphaproteobacteria > Caulobacterales > Caulobacteraceae > Phenylobacterium. The sequence goes on from DASUIJ010000062.1 coordinate 1,597, forward strand.
GCTCTATTTGGCCTATCTGCGGGATCCGGACGGCAACAAGCTCTGCGCCCTGCATCGGATGGGCTGAACCAGCGAGCGGCGCCCGCGGCGGTCACGCCGCGGGCGCCCGGTCGAAGGAGCGCCATGATGCTGCGGGTGTACGGCTACGCCGGCTCGATCAATGTCCGCAAGGTGCTGTGGGCGTGTGAGGAACTGGGCCTGGCCTTCGAGCGCGAGGACTGGGGCGGAGGGTTCCGGGCCACGTCGGAGCCCGGATTCCGGGCGATGAACCCCGTGGGCATGGTCCCGGTCATCGACGACGACGGCGTGGTGGTCTGGGAGTCCAACACCATCGTGCGCTACCTGGCCGCCAGCCGGGGCCGGACAGACCTGGCGCCGGCCGAGCCGGCGGCGCGCGCGCCGGTCGAGTCGTGGATGGACTGGCAGGCCTCGGACTTCAACAACAGCTGGCGGGTCGTCTTCCAGGGCCTGGTGCGGAACAACCCGGACTTCCGGGAGCCGGCCGCGCTGGCGGCCTCGGCGGCGGCGTTCGCGCGGATGGTGGAGATTGTCGACGGGCAGCTGGGCCGGACCGGCGGTCACATCGCCGGCCCCGACTTCACCGTGGCCGACATCGCCATCGGCCTGTCGATCCATCGCTGGTTCTCGACGCCGATCGCGCGACCGGAATACGAGAACGTCGCGCGATACTACGACCGCCTCTGCGGCCGGCCCGGCTTTCGCCGGTACGGCCGCGACGGGGGACCCTAGTTCCGGCTGGGGATGATCACCTGCATGGACTCGTAGCCCTTCACGAAGTTCGAGTGCACCCGAACCGGCTCCTCGACAACCCGGATCTCCGGGAAGCGGACAAGGATCTCTTCCCAGAGGATCTTCAGCTGCAGCTCGGCCAGGCGGTTGCCGACGCAGCGGTGGATGCCGAAGCCGAAGGACAGGTGCTGGCGGGGCCGTTCGCGGTCGATGATGTAGGCGTTCGGGTTCTCGATCACCTCGTCGTCGCGGTTGCCCGAGACGTACCACATCACCACCTTGTCGCCCTTCTTGATGGTTTTGCCGCCCAGTTCGAAGTCGGTCTTGGCGGTGCGGCGCATGTGGGCCAGCGGGGTCTGCCAGCGGATGGTCTCGGACACCATCGACGGGATGAGCGAGGGGTCCGCGTAGAGCTTCTTCCTCTGGT
>DASUIJ010000063.1:0-10492 GCA_036279815.1 Phenylobacterium sp.
CTCAGCGTCGCGTGCGATGGCCGCGATCGACGTCCCCGATGACCATCGCGCCGATCCAGCTCACGACGCCGGTGACGATCGCGGCCAGGATGCCGGCGACAAGTCCGTCGACCACGAAGCCTTTGATGACGAAGGCGGCCAGCCCGATCATCGCGGCGTTCAGGACCAGCAGGAACAGGCCGAGCGTCAGAATGGTCAGCGGCAGGGTCAGGACGAACAGGATCGGTCGCAGGATCGCGTTGAACACCCCCAGCAGCAGGGCCGCCAGGACCAGGGACGTGGTGCTGTCGTAGGAGACGCCGGGCACGAAATGGGCGGCCAGGGCCAGGCCGGCGGAGGCGAAGGCGAGGCGGACGAGGAAACGCAACATGCGGGGCTCCAGGGTCAAGCTTTGCGGTGGCGACGATGGGCGCGCTTGGCGCAAGGCGCAATCGTCTCTCATCGCGCCGCCGACCGGTTCGGCGTCGCGATCCTCCTACCCCCGATGGCGAAGGCGTTTCGTCGCAACCGTCAAAAACGAAAGGTTCACTATTCCGGGTCAGATTGGCCGCAGGGGAGACGGACCACATGGCTATCTGGCGTCAGGTGCTTGACGAACAGCTCGACCTGGTCGCCGCGGAGTCGCGGAGGACCCTGCTTGCGCGCCTGCTCCTCGTCCTGATCAGCGGGACGCTGTTCGCGTTCAATCTGGGCGCCATGCCCGCCGCCGCCTGGATCACCGCCGCCTTCGCCGGCGAGGCCTGGGGCTGGTTCTCCAGCGCACGGCCGGCGTCGGGTACGCCCAACGGCCTGGCCGGGCGCCTAAGCTATGTGGGCAGCATGCTCGCCGTCTGTGGGACCTGGTGCTTCGCCGCCCTCAGCTATTGGCGCACCGGGACGCCCGGCTTCCATCTGGTCGCCCTGGCCATACTGGGCAGCATGTTGATCCACGCCCAGTGTTTCGGCTTCCGGTCACGGTTCGCGCTCGTCTGCCTGGCCGGCGCGCCCGCCGTCCTGCTGATCGGCATGTTGGCCCTCGGCGGCGGCTTCCACGGCATGGAGTTGCTCACCGTGACGGTGACGATGACCCTGGCCGTGTCCTACCTGTTCATCAGCGCCGGTCTCAACATGAAGTCGGCCCAGGCGCTGGAAGCCGCCCAGAAGGAGGCCGTCGCCGCCAACCACGCCAAGTCCGCCTTCCTGGCCATGATGAGCCACGAGCTGCGCACGCCGATGAACGGCGTGCTGGGCATGGCCCACGCCTTGAAGACATCGCAATTGGACAAGCGCCAGCAGGTCCAGGTCGACGCCCTGATCCGATCGGGTGGCGAGCTGATGACCATCCTCAATGACATCCTCGACATCTCCAAGATCGAGGCCGGGCGTCTCGAGCTGGAAACCACCGACTTCGATCCGGTCGAGGTCGGCGAGCGCGTGCATGAGATGTGGAGCGACCTGGCCGCCGCGAAGGGCGTTCGCCTGGTCTTCGACGTGGCCTCCGGAACGCCGCGCCGGTTGTCCGGCGATCCCAACCGGTTGCGGCAGATCATGCTGAACCTGGTCTCCAACGCCCTGAAGTTCACGCAGGCCGGCGAGGTCCGCCTGGCCCTGCGCCCCCTGACCAGCGCCAGCGGCGCGCCCGACACCGCGCGCTTCGAGATTTCCGTCGCCGACACCGGCATCGGCATATCGGCGGACCAGAAGGCCCGGCTGTTCGAGGCCTTCGCCCAGGCGGAGGCGGCCACGGCGCGCAAGTATGGCGGCACAGGCCTGGGCCTGGCCATCTGCAAGCAGCTGACCGACCTGATGGCCGGCGAGATCGCGGTCGAAAGCCAGCCGGGGCGGGGTTCGGTCTTCCGGGTCACCCTGGAGCTGCCGCTGGGCCGCGCGCCCGCCCGGGTCGAGGCCCCGGCGAACGAGGGCGGCGTCGCGGGCCTGCACATCCTGGTGGCCGAGGACAATGTCCTCAACCAGGCCGTCGCCCGGGCGATCCTGGAGGCCGTGGGCTGCAGGATCCAGGTCGCCAATGACGGGGTCGAAGCCCTGGAGATGCTCCGCCAGGGCGGGTTCGACCTGGTGCTGATGGACGTCCACATGCCGCGCATGGGCGGCGTAGAGGCCCTGGCCCGGATTCGGGCGGGCGAGGCCGGTGAGGCGCGACTGCCCGTGATCGCCCTGACCGCCGACGCCATGGCGGGCGAAGATGAGAGGCTGGCGAACCTGGGCTTCAACGACGTGCAACCCAAGCCCATCCAGCCCATGACGCTGATCGCCGCCATCGCCGAAGCCTGCGCCGGCGATCGCGGCGAGGCCACGGCGGCGGCTTGACCTAGGCGATCGGAATCTTGGTGGTTTCCGCCTGGGGCGTCTGCGACCTGGGCACGACGACCTTGAGCACCCCGTCCGCGTGGGTGGCGGTGATGGCGTCGCGCTTGGCGTCCGGAGGCAGCGGGAAGGACCGCTCGAACCGGCCGTAGCGCCGCTCGCTGATCCGGTAGTCGGCCCGGGTTTCCGACTTTTCCTGCGCCTTGTGGCCGCGGATGCGAAGCGAGTCGCCGACGATCTCCACATCGACGTCCTCACGGCCCATGCCGGGAAGCTCGACGGCGAGCTGGTAGTCCTTTTCCGTCTCCTTGAGATCGCAGACCGGCATGCCGCCGACCAGCCCGAGTCCCGGAGATGTGAGCCGGCCCGCGAAGCTGGGGGTCAGCGATGAGGGGAGGCCGGAGTGGCGCCAGAACCGATCCAGCCACTGGCTGGTCTCCATCTGGGCGGCGAGCAGCGGCGCCAGGGCGTCGCGCCAGAACTCAGACCCCTCGCGCGTCTGGGGAACGCCGCCGGCGGCGGCCTCGACATTGGTCGGCGCAGAGGCGGCCTCGGCCGGTTTGAAGGTTCGGGATTCGGCGGCGACTTCAGGGGCGCCGGCGGGCGGGGCGGTCTTGGCCGCGCCAGTGTCGGCGGAGGTCTGCGGTACGCCTTGGTCTTGGGACATGAACGGCTCCATGGGTTAAGGCCCCCGGAGCGAACGCTAGGCGCGCCCAGACGTCGCGCCTTGAGCTAGATCATGGAATCCCGCACCCGGGGCCTAGTCGACGCCCACGGCCTCGAGGCTGGGGATGGTCTCCGTCAGCCGCCCGCCGACGCGGATGGGCTCGACACGGCGCGCCAGGCCTGTGCGGTCGTCGGTCTCCACGAACACCCCGCACACTGTGGCCGGACCCTCGGCGGGCCTGTAGCGGCCGCCGGCGATGCGGGTGGTGAAGCGGCGCAGAGGTTCTTCCTTCTGATTGCCGATCACGCTGTCGTAGTCGGCGCAGGCGCCCGCGTCGGTCTGGTAGGCGGTGCCGCCGTTGAGGATCTGGCTGTCGGCGGTCGGCACGTGGGTGTGGGTGCCCACCACCAGGCTGGCGCGCCCATCGCAGAAGTGACCCATGGCCATCTTCTCGGAGGTGGCTTCGGCGTGCATGTCCACCACGACGGCGTCGGCGGCGAGGCCCAGCGGGCACTTCTCCAGCTCGCGGTCCACCGCGGCGAACGGGTCGTCCAGCGAATCCATGTGCACGCGGCCAAGCAGGTTGATCACCAGGATGCGCTTGCCGGAGTCGGTCTCGAACAGGTTGGCGCCGCGGCCGGGCGCGTCGGCCAGGACGGAATAGTTCAGCGGGCGGATCAGCCGGGGTTCGCGCACGATGTAGGTCAGCGCTTCCTTCTGGTCCCAGGAGTGGTTGCCCAGGGTCAGGCAGTCGGCGCCGGCCTCGAACAGTTCGCGGGCGGTGTTCTCGGTGATCCCGAAGCCGGCGGCGGCGTTCTCGGCGTTGACGATGACGAATTCGAGCGCCAGGCGCCGGCGCAGCGCGGGCAGATGGTCGGCGAGGCCGTCGCGGCCGGAGCGGCCGACGATGTCCCCGAAAAAGGCGAAGCGCATGAAGTGTCCTAGTTCCTGTCGACCTCGATATAGCCGGTTTCGGTCAAAATGGCGTCCAGCTTCTGGTCGTGCGGCTCCATGGGCGCATGGGCGATCTCCTGGCCGGAATAGGCCAGGCCCAGGACGAAGACCTTTTTGACGGCGCGGAGGCTGGCGAGCGTGCGGTCGTAGTGGCCGCCCCCCTGCCCCAGCCGCCCGCCCTTGCGGTCGAACGCCAGCACCGGCGCGATCACCAGGTCGGGATGGATCGCCTGGGCCGAGGGTGGCGGCGCCGGGACTCCCAGCGCGTCCGGCGCGAGGCGGTCGCGGGAATCCCACAGCCGGAAGACCAGCGGCGAGTCCGGCCCCTCGCAGACTGGCAGGGCGAAGAACCCGCCCATGACCGACAGCCGGCGGATCAGCGGCGCGGGGTTCAGCTCCGCGCCCAGGGCGTGATAGCCGGCGAAGCTGGCGAAGGCCGGAAGCCTGTCGACCGGCAGGGCGTCGACCGCGCGCTCGGCGGCGTCGGGGATGTCATGGGACAGTCGGATGCGCAGGGCGCGCATGCGTCTGCGCAGGTCGGCCTTGGGGTCTTTGTCGGTCATTCGCCCCGTATACAGGCAAATGGGTGGCGGCGCCGCGTGAGCCGTGAAGGGCGGTTCTATCCCCTCGACCTGGATTACCAGGTGGGCGCCGTGTACCCGGGCCCACGGGACCGGACAGGGACAGCTCCCTTCGAGACGATTAAGGTCGCTGGGATGTGTTGCCTTCGACGAGAGCCGCAGCAGACCCGCCGTTGAGTAAGGTAGGCGCTTGGCGAGGGGTTCTCAAGGCGCAAGCGTCCGGGCGCCCCGCGCCTGGGGTTGGCGGCCTCACCCCGCCGCCAGTTTCTCGATCTTCTTGGCGGCGTTATCGAGCGCCAGGCTGGCCCGGATCTCCACCCGGGCGTGCTCGGACTGCAGGCGGGCGTGTTCGGACTGGAGCACGGCCAGCCTCGCCTTGGCGTCGGCGAGTTCGTCGGCCAGCAGCAGGGCGCCCATGAGGAACAGCCGGGTGTCGCCGAGCTGGCCCATGTCCTGGCTGACCTGGCGGACCTGGCGGTCGAACATGCGGGCGAGTTCGACGAGGTGGGCCTCCTGTCCGTCCTCGCAGCCCACCGTATAGGGTCGGCCGTTCACCTCGATGCTCATCTGGGCCATGGCTCAGGCCTCCTCGCTCTCGGCTTCCGGTTCGGTTTCGGGCTCGGGCGCAAGCGCCGCCTGGATTTCGGCGATGGCGCGGCCAAGCGCCGCGGAGGCCTCGGCGCCGGCGGCCTCGAGTTCCTTCTCCCGGGCGCGGGCCTGGTCCAGTTCGGCGGCGAGCCGGGCGCGGTCCTGGTCGAACAGGCCGCCCTCGTCGCCCTGGGCGCCCTTGGACAGGCGCTGCTCGAGCTGAGCCACGGCGCGGTCCAGCCGTTTCACCGCCTGATCGAGCGCGGTCTCCTCGCGGTTCATTCCAAGCTCCGAAGTGTGTCCGTTAATCTATAGACCTGCCGGGGCCGCCGCCGGAACCCGTTACCTTCCTTGACCCTCAATCGCTTGCGTGCGACCCCGCCCGCATCCACGCCTCACAGACTCGGAACAGCCGATGCCCGCCCCGCTCCAGACCATGGCCGACGCCATCCGCGTGCTTTCCATGGACGCCGTCCACAAGGCGAAATCCGGGCACCAGGGAATGCCCATGGGCATGGCCGACGTGGCCACGGTGCTCTGGACCAAGTTCCTGAAGTACGACGCCGCCAGGCCGGACTGGGCCGACCGCGACCGGTTCGTGCTGTCGGCCGGCCACGGCTCGATGCTGATCTATTCGCTGCTGCACCTGACCGGCTTCAAGGCCGTGACCATGCAGCAGATCAAGGACTTCCGGCAGTGGGGCTCCAACACTCCCGGCCACCCGGAGTACGGACACACGCCCGGCGTCGAGACCACCACCGGCCCCCTGGGTCAGGGAATCGCCACCGCCGTCGGCATGGCCATGGCCGAGCGCCACCTGGCGTCCCGGTTCGGCGACGAGCTGGTGGACCACCGCACCTGGGTGATCGCCGGCGACGGCTGCCTGATGGAAGGCGTGAGCCACGAGGCCGCCTCGATCGCCGGCCGCCTGCGGCTGTCCAAGCTGACCGTGCTGTTCGACGACAACAACACCACCATCGACGGCGAGGCGACCATCTCCGAGACCGGCGACCAGCTGGCCCGCTTCAAGGCCTATGGCTGGGCGGTGAAGGCGGTCGACGGCCATGACTTCGGCAAGATCGCCGCGGCGCTGCGCTGGGCCACCCGCCAGGACCGCCCGACCTTCATCGCCTGCAAGACCAAGATCTCCAAGGGCGCGGGGCGCAAGGAAGGCGACCCCCACAGCCACGGCTACACCCTGTTCGACGACGAGATCGCCGACGCGCGCCTGGCCATGGGCTGGACCCTGCCGCCCTTCGAGATTCCCGACGAGGTGCTGAAGCCCTGGCGCTCGGCCGGCCGCAAGGGCGCCCGCGCCCGCAAGGCCTGGCAGGCCAAGCTCGGCCAGTCGAGCCTGAAGTCCGAGTTCGAACGGGCCATGGCCGGCGACCTTCCGGCCGGCGCCTTCGACCGGATCGACGCCTTCATCGCCGAGTCCGCCAGGCTCAAGCCCGCCGCCGCCACCCGCCAGCATTCCGGCGCGGCCCTGGAGCAGCTGGTCCCGGCCATCGCGGAGATGGTCGGGGGTTCGGCCGACCTCACCGGCTCCAACAACACCTATGTGAAGGGCGCCAAGGCCTTCGACCTGCCCGACTATTCCGGCCGCTACGTCCATTACGGCGTGCGCGAGCACGGCATGGCCGCGGCGATGAACGGCATGGCCCTGCACGGGGGCGTCATCCCGTTCTCCGGGACCTTCCTGGTGTTTTCCGACTACAGCCGCCCGGCGATCCGCCTGGGGGCCCTGATGGGTGCGCGGGTGATCCACGTGATGACCCACGACAGCATCGGCGTCGGCGAGGACGGCCCGACCCACCAGCCGGTGGAGCATGTGGGCTCGCTGCGCATGATCCCCAACCTCAACGTCTATCGCCCGGCCGACGCGGTCGAGGCGGCGGAGTGCTGGAAGCTGGCGCTGTCCACCCGGACCACGCCGTCGGTGATGGCCCTGTCGCGCCAGAAGGTCCCGGCGGTGCGCGACAGCGCGCCGGAGAACCTTTCGGCCAAGGGCGCCTACGAACTGGTCGCCGCCGGCGGCCCCGCCAAGGTGACGATCTTCGCCTCCGGCACCGAGGTCTCGGTGGCGGTCGCGGCGCGCGACATCCTGGAAGCCGAGGGCGTTCCCACCCGCGTGGTCTCGACCCCCTGCTGGGAGCTGTTCGCGGCCCAGCCGGCGAGGTATCGCGCCGAGGTCATCGGCAAGGCGCCGGTGCGGGTGGCCGTCGAGGCCCAGGTCGGCTTCGGCTGGGAGCGGTTCATCGGCGAGGACGGGGTCTTCGTCGGCATGAAGGGCTTCGGCGCCAGCGCCCCGGCCGAGCGGCTCTACAAGGAATTCGGCATCACCGCCGAGGCCGTGGCCGCCGCCGCGAAGGCCAGGCTGGGCTAGCCTCGCACCCGCCACCACAGGAGCCCGCCATGCGCCTCGGCACGCCGCTGTCGCCCACCGCCGTCAAAGTGATGCTGCTGGGCTCCGGGGAGCTCGGCAAGGAAGTGGCGATCGAGCTGCAGCGGCTGGGCTGCGAGGTGATCGCGGTCGACCGGTACGCCGACGCGCCGGCCATGCAGGTGGCCCACCGGTCCCATGTGATCGCCATGACCGACGCCGCCGCCCTGCGCGCCCTGGTGGAGGCCGAGCGGCCGCATCTGATCGTGCCGGAGATCGAGGCCATCGCCACCGACGAGCTGGTGCGCATCGAGGCCGAAGGCCTGGCCACGGTGATCCCCACGGCGCGGGCCGCCCAGCTGACCATGAACCGGGAAGGCATCCGACGGCTCGCGGCCGAAGAGCTTGGCCTGCCCACCTCGAAATACGCCTTCGCCTCCTCGGAGGCCGAACTGGCGAAGGCCGCCGCCGGGGTCACCGGCTTTCCCTGCTTCGTGAAGCCGGTGATGAGCTCGTCCGGCAAGGGCCAGTCCTTTGTGGAAAGCCCCGACCAGATCGCCGAGGCCTGGCGCTACGCCCTGGAGGGCGGCCGGGTCGAACAGACCCGGGTGATCGTCGAGGGCAAGGTCGAGTTCGACTTCGAGATCACCCAGCTGACGGTCCGCTCGCGCGGTCCGGACGGAAACATCGCCACCAGCTTCTGCGACCCCATCGGCCATCGCCAGGTGAAGGGCGACTATGTGGAGAGCTGGCAGCCCCAGGCCATGAGCAAGGCTGCGCTCGCCCGCGCCCGCGACATCGCCCGCGCCGTCACCGCCGAGCTGGGCGGCTTCGGCCTGTTCGGGGTCGAACTGTTCGTGAAGGGCGACGAGGTGTGGTTCTCGGAAGTCAGCCCCCGCCCCCACGACACCGGCCTGGTGACCCTGGCCACCCAGCACCAGAGCGAGTTCGCCCTGCACGCCCGGGCCATCCTGGGCCTGCCGGTCAACACCGGGCTGCGCGAGCCCGGCGCCAGCGCGGTGATCTATGGCGGCATGGACGCGGTCGGCGTGGCCTATGAGGGCGTGGCCGAGGCGCTGGCGGTTCCCGGCGCGGACCTGCGCCTGTTCGGCAAGCCGGAGGCCTTTCAGCGCCGCCGCATGGGCGTGGCGCTGGCGCGCTGGGCCAGCGTCGAAGGCGCCCGCATCCGCGCCCGGGACGCCGCCGAAAAGGTGCGGGTGGTGAGGGGCTGACGCCAAGTTCGCGCCACGCCCAGGTGCGTGAATGGCTATCCCCAGACATCCTCAGGGGATCTTCTCGTGAACATGTTCGCCCTGGCCGCCGATGGCCGAGGGCCCGCAGCCGATCGGCAAGGCGGGGAAGTAGACGCAAGGTCATGTCAGCGTCCGGAGGGGCCCGCGCCCTCGGAATCCCGCCGTTTGTCACAAACTGCGGCCAGACTTGATCGCGTCAGGGGTTGACTTCACCGTCTCCAGCCCGAAAAACCCGGCCCAATTCAAGCAACGGGCCGTCGGGGCCGCCAAGTCTTTGAGGAGCATTCCATGACCGTTCGCGTCGCCATCAATGGGTTCGGCCGCATCGGCAGGCTCGTCCTGCGCTCGATCGTCGAACATGGGCGCACCGACATCGAGGTCGTGGCGATCAATGACCTGGGCCCGGTGGAGACCAACGCCCACCTGCTGCGCTACGACAGCGTGCATGGCCGTTTCCCCGGCAAGGTCACCGTCGACGGCGATTCCATCGACGTGGGCCACGGCAAGATCAAGGTCACCGCGATCCGCGACCCCAAGGATCTGCCGCACAAGGACCTGGGCGTCGACATCGCCCTGGAGTGCACCGGCCTCTTCACCTCCAAGGACAAGGCCTCGGCCCACCTGGAAGCCGGCGCCAAGCGCGTGCTGGTATCGGCGCCTTGCGACAACGCCGACAAGACCATCGTCTTCGGCGTCAACGACAAGACCCTGACCGCCGCCGACCTGGTGGTCTCCAACGCATCCTGCACCACCAACTGCCTGGCGCCGATCGCCAAGGTGCTGCACGAGCTGGCCGGCATCGAGCGCGGCTACATGACCACCATCCATTCCTACACCGGCGACCAGCCCACGCTGGACACCATGCACAAGGACCTCTACCGCGCCCGCGCCGCGGCCATGTCCATGATCCCCACCTCCACCGGCGCCGCCAAGGCGCTGGGCCTGGTGATCCCGGAGCTGAAGGGCAAGCTGGACGGCTCCTCGATCCGCGTGCCGACCCCCAACGTCTCGGTGGTGGACCTGACCTGGGTCCCCGGCCGCACCCTGACCGTCGAAGAGATCAACGCCGCCCTCGTCGCGGCCGCCGCCTCCGGCCCGCTGAAGGGCATCCTGGCGGTGACGGACGAACCGCTGGTCTCCATCGACTTCAACCACGCCCCGGCCTCCTCGACCGCGGCCCTGGCCCAGACCCAGGTGATCGACGGCGGCCTCGGCCGCGTGCTCAGCTGGTACGACAACGAGTGGGGCTTCTCCACCCGGATGAGCGACACCGCGCTCGCCATGGCCAAGCTGATCTAGGACCGACCCCCTGACCCCGGCGTTCTCCGCTCACTCCGGCGGACGCCGGGACCCGGATCGCATGGCCCGGCGTTCTTTCATCTGGACCCTGGCCGTGGCTGGGGTGAGCGGAGACTTCGCATGACCTTCCGCACCCTCGACGACGCGGATCTTTCCGGCAAGCGCGCCCTGGTGCGCGTGGACTTCAACGTGCCGATGCATGAGGGGCAGGTGTCCGACGACACCCGCCTGCGCGCCGCCGTCCCGACCATCGAGAAGCTGCGCAAAGGCGGCGCCAAGGTGGTTCTGCTGGCCCACTTCGACCGCCCCAAGGGCAAGGTGGTGCCGTCTATGAGCCTGGCCCCCATCGTCCCGGCCCTGGCCGAGGTGCTGGGCCATCCCGTCGCCTTCGCTCCCGACTGCGTGGGGCAGGCGGCGGCCGACGCGGTGGCGGCGCTCAAGCCCGGCGACGTGCTGCTGCTTG
>DASUIJ010000064.1:0-10896 GCA_036279815.1 Phenylobacterium sp.
GCCTGGACAGGAAGAGGACGTCCGCGGCGAGCCCTTCGTCGGCCGCGCGGGACAGCTCCTCGACCGCATGCTGGACGCCGCGGGACTGTCGGGCCGGGTCTTCATCACCAATTCGGTGTTCTGGCGCCCGCCGGGCAACCGCAATCCCACCCCCGGCGAACAGGCCGTCTGCGCGCCATTCCTGGAACGCGCCATCGAGCTGGTGAACCCGAAGATGCTGTTGCTGGTGGGCGGCCCCTCGGCCAAGTCGATGCTCAAGCGCGACGAGGGAATCCTGTCCCTGCGCGGCCGCTGGTTCGAGTGGCGCTCGGAGGACGGAACCCTCGAACTGCCCGCCATGCCGACCCTCCACCCGGCCTTCCTGCTTCGCCAGCCCGCCGCCAAGAAGAAGGTCTGGAGCGACCTCCTGACCCTGACGGAACGCCTGGATCGACCCTCCCGGGGGGACGCCTAAAAGGCAGGCGAATCAAATCTCTTTGACCGGATGCGACCAAAAACGGTCTTCCCCTGTTAAGACTCCCCCTCTAGACCTCGTCCCCTGTTGGTTAGGGCCACGCTCCCGGCGCGGAATTCGCGCCCGGCGTGGAATGGGGCATGCAGCACAGAAAGCGTCTGCACATAGCGGCCTTGGCCTTGGTGTTCGCGTCGCTGTCGGCGCGGGCTCTGGCTGCGGGACCGCAGGTGCTCTCGCCGGACGACGCCCAGCACTACGCCCTGGCCTTCGACGCCGTGGATCGCGGCGACTATGTGGACGCCGCCCTCCAGACCATCGAGATCTCCGATCCGACCCTGACCGGCTACGTCACCTACCGTCAGCTCATGCACCCGACGGCGCACAAGTCGAACTATGACGAGCTGTCCGGCTGGCTTGGCCGCTATTCCGACCTGCCCATGGCCGAGCAGATCTATTCCCTGGCCGGCAGGCGCAAGCCGGTCGAGGCCCCTCCGGTTTCCGCGCCCGCCCTGACCGGGGTCGACTGGACCAAGATCGAGCTGGTGCCGCCCGGGACGGGCGGCCCCTTCGACCTCGACAACGCCCGCATCGCCCGCCTGGCCTTCTATTCCGGCGATTCCAAGCGAGCGCTCGAGCTGGCCAAGGCCACGGGCGACCGCTGGATCGCGGGCATGGCCGCCTATCGCCTCAAGAAGTACGACGCCGCGGAGTCCTATCTCGCCGACCTGGCCAAGGACTCCTCCGAGGACATCTGGGTCCGGGCCGGGGGCGCCTTCTGGGCGGCCCGCGCCGCCGTGGCGCAGATCGGCAAGGATCCCGGCGGCAAGGACAAGGCCGCGAACGAGCGCGCCTCCACCTATCTGCGCCAGGCCGCCGGCGCGCCGCAGACCTTCTACGGCATGATCGCCGAGCGCCAGGTCGCCCTGGGCGAACTGGGCGATCCCCTGCCGCTGATCCAGGGCCCCGCGGGTCCGCGCTCGGGGCCAATGATCAAGGCCTCCTATTCCCCCCGGCCCGACGTCGATCTCGCCGGCCTGGTCCGCGACGACCCCCGCGCCCACCGCGCCGCCGCCCTGATCCAGATCGGCCGCACCGCCGAGGCCGCACAGGAGCTCCGCGCCGGCCTGGCCCTGGCCAAGACCCCGCAGGACCACGAGCGCTGGGCCGCCCTGGCCGCCCTGATCAACGCCGAGCTGGCCCAGGAGCCGCAGGCCGCCGCAGGCGCCGCCCGTCGCCGCAACGGCGAGCCGGACTATCCGACCCCCAACCTGCGTCCCCGCAAGGGCTTCACCATCAACAAGGCCCTGGTCTACGCCATCGTCCGGCAGGAAAGCCGCTTCAATCCCGGCGTGGTCTCGCCCGCCGGCGCCGTGGGCCTGATGCAGCTGATGCCGGACACGGCCGCCCACGCCACCGGCAATTCCAGGTTCCGCGACGACGCCAGCCCGCTGTTCGACCCCTCCACAAACCTGACGGTGGGCCAGGACTACGTGACATGGCTGATGAACCAGGGCGTCGGCTACGACATCCTGCGCACCGTGGCGGCCTATAACGGCGGCCCGGGCACCCTGCAGAAGACCGCCCAGATGCTGGGCGACGACGACGAGAGCCTGATGGTCATCGAGTGCATGCCCGCGCCGGAGACCCGCGACTACGTCGAAAAGGTGATGGCGGCCTACTGGACCTATCGCAAGAAGTTCGGACAGGACGTGAAGACCCTCGACGCCCTGGCCACCGGCCAGAAATACGTCGACGCCCGCTGGGACGATGAGCCGGCTCCCGTGGCCGAGCCGGTTCCCGCCCGGGCCAAGGGCCACGGCCGCAAGTCCAGCCGCCACAACCGCAGCCGGGCCTGAGGCCTCGCGCGCCTAGGTTGGCGACGCCTTCATCCGAGCCCTGAGGGCGGGACTGCGGACGGCCTTTGCCCGGACCCGGGTTGGCGTGACGCCGGCCAGGGCCAGCCGCTGCAGGAAGAGTTCCACGATCTGCGCGAACTCGATGAAGCCGGCGATCACCTCCGGCCGCCCGAGGACCGTCGAAGGCACCACCAGCCCGCCCTCGGCCCGGCGCTCCACGAAACCCAAGGCCACCAGCCGCAGGGTGATCCGTCGCGCGGTTTCGTACGGCAGTTCCAGGAACTTGGCGATCGCATAGACGCTGACCGGCTTGCGGTCCTCGTCGCGAGGGATGTCGGTGAGCCCCCCGAACGCCGCCCCCAGTTCCCGGCTGCGCGCCAGGTGTTCCACATTGGCCAGCCCGATCGCCCTCAGGACCAGGACGCTCATCGCGTCCAGGCCGGCCGGTTGCCCCGTCAGCGTGAGCGCTGACAGGAAGAAATCGACCGTCAGCCAGACGACGCGCCGCCGCACGTCCGGCTCCGCAGTCCCTTCCGGCCCGGGCGCCACGATCCCGAATGTGGCGGCGTCGTTCACCAGCACGACCGCGGACTCGAAATTTTCCTGGGTCGCCTCCATCCAGGAGGCGTTGGCGAACACGCGGCCGGGAATGATCACCCCGCGCCCGACGCTTTCGCAAAGGCCCTCGGCCTTGAGCTTGGCGGCGTGGCGTCGGACGGACTCGTAGGGCAACCTCAGCTCGCGGGCCACGGCGTAGACGCTGATCGGTCGGCGCAGGCTGTCGGGCGCGATCGTGTCGAGAGCGGCAAAGGGTTGCGACGCCTCGCGATCGACGGCCAGATCACGCATGTTGGCCCGGGTGATCGCCAGGAGGATCAGGGCGGTCAGCATGTCGCGATCGATGGCGCGCGCCACCAGCCGCGCGGTGTTCAGCAGGAATTCCGCGCCCAGCCGGGCCGTCTGGCGCCGGCGATCGGGCGGGTCGGACCTCTGGGAATCTTTTTCCACCTGCGCCCCCATGATGGAATCACGTCTCCTGACGACGCCGCTCTGTATCCAGAGTCGGGCCGCGGGCCGCCGGAGGCAATACGTTCTGATGGGGCTTAGAGCTTCGCAGCGCCTGGTCCAAGGCTCCGCGCCAGGGCGCCGACGTCACGGGTCTCCACCCGCCCCGCCACCACGTCTCGCGACGCCAGCAGCCCCACGGCGTTCGGCTGGAGCAGCTTGAACAGCCCAGGCTCACGCACCCCCAGGATTCGGGCCGGCCGTCTGACCTGGGCCAGATGCGCGCCCAGCCGCTCCGCCCACCCGCCCGGCAGCCGGATGTCGACGGGAAGCAGCAGCAGCCAGTCGCTCTTGGCCGTCGCCGACGCCGCGACCAGCCCGCCCGCCACAACCGTCACGCCGGCGTCCTCGCAGATCTCCAGCGTCGGGTCGGTGGAGCCGGCGTCGGCGGCGATCACCTCGCGCACCAGGCCGTCCACCGCCGCCGGCACCAGGACGGCCAGCAGTCGATGCAGGTCCGCGGCGGAATCGTGGGTGGGGATCAGCACCGAAAGCATGGCCCCACAAGCGTCGTGAGGCGGCTCGGGTCAAGGGTTCCGGCGTTTGCGCCGGGCCCGCCAACTGTTCTGGCCTCAGGTCCAGGCGCCGTATATCCCGATGGTCCGGCGCCATGGTGGAGATTCTGACGAGATGCACACGATCCTCGGCGCGCCCATAGAGTTCTTCATCTTCGGCGCAACCCTGCTCGGCGTGGCTCTGGCGCACAGGCACTCGCTGGCGGTGGCGTTGACCGGCCTTGCGGCGACCGTCGCCTACAAGTCGATGTCCATCGGTCTCGCCGGCCTGCTGATGCACCTGGGCCACGAGTGGGTCACCCTGGCCAACCTGATGCTGCTGCTGGTGGGCTTCGCGATCCTCGCCCACCATTTTGAGGCCAGCAATCTGCCGCACGCCATACCGCGCTTCCTTCCGAACGGCTGGCTTGGCGGCCTGATGCTGCTGGCCCTGGTCTTCGTGCTGTCCGCCTTCCTCGACAACATCGCCGCGGCGGTGATCGGCGGCGTGGTGGCGCAGCATGTCTATCGGGGACGGGTCGGGATCGGGTTCCTCGCCGCCATCGTCGCCGCCGCCAACGCGGGGGGCGCAGGCAGCGTGGTCGGGGACACCACCACGACGATGATGTGGCTGGACGGCGTTTCGCCCTTGAGCGTGGCGCCGGCCTTCCTGGGCTCGCTCGCCGCCTTCGCCATCTTCGGAACCGCCGCCGCCTGGGCCCAGCACCGCTACGCCCCCATCGAGCGCCACGAATCCGTGGAGCTGGTCATCGACTGGGCCCGGGCCGGGATCGTGGCGGTGGTGCTGCTGGCGATCATCGGGGCGAACCTGGCCACGAACATCTATCTGCCGGGTCTGGAAGAGGTCGTACCGGTCCTGGGCATCGCGGTCTGGGTGGCGATCCTGGCGGGCCTGTTCGCCCGGCAACCCGACTGGGGCATCGCGCCGGCCGCCGCCAAGGGCGGCCTGTTCCTGGTGTCGCTGGTCGCCATCGCCTCGCTGATGCCGGTGGAGCAGCTTCCAGCCGCATCCTGGCGGACCACCTTCGGGCTCGGCGCCCTGTCCTCGGTGTTCGACAACATCCCGCTCACCGCCCTGGCCCTGGAACAGGACGGCTACGACTGGGCGATGCTCGCCTACGCGGTCGGGTTCGGCGGCTCGATGATCTGGTTCGGATCCTCGGCGGGCGTGGCCCTGACGGGCATCTTCCCCGAGGGGCGCTCGGTCCTGGCCTGGCTGCGCGGCGGCTGGCACGTTCCGGTGGCCTATGTGGTCGGCTTCTTCGTCATGCTGGCCCTGCGCGGCTGGCGCCCGGAGTTGATCGGCTAAGGTCCCGGCCATAAGAGTTCTTGTTTTGTTCCGTAGAATGCGCTTCGATGGGCCATGGCGAGCTTCACCCAGCAACTCCCTCCGCCCCCGCCGGTGCGCGGCCGCGGCGCGCGCTCCAATGCCTCGGGCCGCTTCGAGAGCCAGGCCCGCGTGGCGTTCGACGACGGCTGGACTCCCGATGACGCCGAACCCGCCCAGCTCAGGACCACCGTCACGGCTGAGCGCGCCCGGGTCATCATCTCGAAGAACGACAGTCCCGACGTCGGCTTCTCCCGATCGATCAACCCCTATCGCGGCTGCGAGCATGGCTGCATCTACTGCTACGCCCGGCCCGCCCACGCCTATATGGGCCTCTCCCCCGGCCTCGATTTCGAGAGCAAGCTGTTCTTCAAGCCCGAGGCCGAACGCCTGCTGGAACAGGAGCTCTCCAGGCCCCGCTACCAGCCCCAGGTCATCCACATCGGCGGCAATACCGACCCCTATCAGCCGCAGGAGCGCACCCTGCGCGTCACACGCCAGGTGATCGAGGTGATGTCGCGGTTCGGGCACCCGTTCTCGGTGATCACCAAGTCGGCCCTGATCCTGCGCGACCTCGACCTCCTGGCGCCCATGGCGGCGCGCAACCTGGTCCGGGTGGCGATTTCGGTCACCACGCTCGACCGGAAGCTCGCCCGCAGCATGGAGCCCCGGGCCGCCACGCCCGAGCGTCGGATCGCCGCCATCAAGGCGCTGTCTGAGGCAGGCGTCCCCACCATCGTCATGTTCGCGCCCGCCATTCCCGGCCTCAACGACCATGAGATGGAGGCGGTGCTGGAGCGCGCCGCCGGAGCAGGCGCCGTGGGCGCGGGCTATGTCGTCCTGCGCCTGCCCCTGGAGATCAAGGACCTGTTCCGCGAATGGCTGTCCAGCGACCATCCGGACAGGGCGGCCAAGGTCATGTCCCTTGTCCGCCAGATGCGGGGCGGCAAGGACTACGATTCCGACTGGCGCACACGGATGAAGGGCCAGGGGCCGATCGCCGACATCCTGTCCCAACGGTTCCAGGCTGCGCGTCGCCGATATGGGCTCGACGGCCCCCTGCCCGACCTGGACCTGACCGGCTTCCGCGTGCCCGCCAGGGCCGGCGACCAGGGCGACCTGTTCGCGGCGCCCTAGTTGCGCGAGGGGATCACCACCGGCAGGGTCTCGTAGCCCTTCACGAACACCGAGTGGCTCCGGGTCGGCTCGCCCACCACCTCGACCGTCGGGAAGCGCTTGAGGATCTCTTCCCAGATGATGGTGAGCTGCAGCTCGGCCAGGCGGTTGCCCACACAGCGGTGGATGCCGAAGCCGAAGGACAGGTGCTGGCGGGGCCGCTCGCGGTCGATGATGTAGCTGTCGGGGTTGACGATCACCTCGTCGTCACGGTTGCCGGACACGTACCACATCACCACCCGGTCGCCCTTGCGGATGGTCTTGCCGCCCATCTCGAAGTCCTGGGTCGCGGTACGCGCCATGTGCGCCAGGGGCGTCTGCCAGCGGATGGTCTCCGAGATCATCGACGTGATCAGCGACGGGTCCTCGCGCAGCTTGCGGTACTGGGCCGGGTTCTGGTTCAGGGCGTAGACGGAGCCCGAGATCGTGTTCCGGGTGGTGTCGTTGCCGCCGATGATCAGCAGCGTGACGTTGCCGTGGTACTCGTTCACGTCCATGTCGCGGGTGGCCTCGCCGTGGGCCAGCATCGAGATCAGGTCGAACTTCGGCTCGGCGTTGACCCGCTGGTTCCACAGCTCGGTGAACACCGAGAAGCACTCGTTGATCTCCGAGCGCTTCTGATCCCAGCTGGTGACCGGTCCGTGCCCGGGCGGATTGGTCATCATGTCCGACCAGTGGGTCAGCTTGCGCCGGTCCTCGAACGGGAAGTCGAACAGCGTGGCCAGGGTCATGGCCGTCAGCTCCTTCGACACCAGGTCGACCCAGTCGAACTCCTTGCCGATCGGCAGGTTGTCCAGGATCAGCCCGGCCCGCTCGCGGATCACCGGAGCCATCCGCTGCAGGTTGGCCGGGGCCACCGCCGGGCTCACCGTCTTGCGCTGCACGTCGTGCTTGGGCGGGTCCATGGCGATGAAGCTCGGCCGCGTCGGCCGCCCCACGGTCTGGGCCTTGGACTCCAGGCTCTGCAGGACGATTCCGTCGGCCGAGGAGAACACCTCGTGATTGGTGTCGACCGCCATGATGTCGTTGTAGCGGGTGATCGACCAGTAGGGTCCGTGGGCGCTGTCCTCGGTGAAATGCACCGGGTCCTCGCGCCGCAGGCGCTCGAACACCGGCCACATGGCGTCATGGGCGAACAGCTCCGGCCGCGCCGGGTCCAGCGTCTCCAGCGGTTCGGCATAGGCCCTGGCGCGGGCTTCGCCGCGAATGTCGATGGAACCGTCGCTCATGGTCGGCCTCCCAATGCGGGGCGCCGGATCCGGCGCCGCCTGTTTTGTCGTTGGGGTGGATGACGCCGAACCGAACATTGTTTCGCAAGCGCTATTCGCGCGACGGCCTCACATGAAAATACCCACCCCACCGATCCGGTACGAAACCCCTGGCAGGTGGGCTATTTTCGCCATACCGTGACCTCCAAACCGGCGAAAACAGCCGTTCAGGGGGAACGACCATGGCAAGCCAGACCGCCGTTGACGCCGGGACGGGCCGCAAGTTCTACCTGGACGAACCAGACGACCTGAAGCCGGGCGAGAAGCTGACCTTCCTGCTCAACCTCCACGGGGGCGGCTCGGTGGGCGCCTGGCAGCGGGCCTATTTTCCGGCCAAGGACTATGTGGACCAGTATCGGCTGGTGGTCGCCACGCCCTCCTGCGCCACCAAGGAGCCCATGCGCCGCTGGGTCGCCGAGGCCGACGACGAGCACCTGCGGAACATCGTCGAAGACGTCTTCGCCCGCTACGGCGCCCGGAACATCGCCGCCTTCTGGCTGGTGGGTCATTCCCAGGGCGGCATGACCTCCAACCGGCTGCTGCAGGACCCCTTCTACCAGGACCGGGTCGACGGCTGGCTCAGCCTGTCCGGGGGACGCATCGGTCCGATCGAGTTGCCCGAGTCGTTCTTCGTCCCGGTGCGCCTGCCGCAGCCCGCCGCCACGACCCCCGCCGCCGGGCCCCGTCCGGGCCGCGCCGTGGCCTTGGATTGCGACATCTCCTTCATCTTCGCCACCGGCGAGCACGAGATCGTCGCCCTGCCCGAAACCTCGCCCTGGGCCGAGAAGTACGGCGCCGGCCCCCGGGTGCGCCTCCCCGACGTGATCGACGACCAGCCCGGCCAGATCCACGACACCACCCGTGAGGGCCGGTCCAACGCCGCCTGGGGTCTCCTGCCCCGCCCGGGGACCGCCCAGGTCTATGTCTACCCGGGCGCCCGCGACGGCCGGGTGATCGCCGACGTGGTGCGGCTCGACAAGGGCCACACCGAGGGCCTGGAGCCCCGGGTCACCGAGGAAATGATCAAGCTGATGGTCGGCGCCCCGGGCGGCAAGGCCCGCGCCCTGGCGACCTGACGCAGAACGGGAAGCCCGGGACGGCGTTCCGGGCTATATGGGCGGACGCCGGCGGCGGCTTCCCGCCCGGTCAACTGCGGAGACACCCTATGGCGGGCCTGAAGGACAAGCGCGGCTTCATCGACAAGGAGCGCCTCGACCTCTCCGAGCGTCAGGCGGTCGAGTACTGGATGAAGCGCTGGGGCGTCACCCGTGACCAGATCACCGCCGCCCACCGCAAGGTCGGCCGCATGACCAAGGACATCGCCGCCGAGCTCGGTAAGAAGCGCTAGCGGCCGCGCCGAACTGGACTTGGCCTCCGCGACCCGGCAAGCCTGATCCGATGGCGCGCGAGACAAAACGGGCGGGGTCCCGGAAAACCGTGACAGAGGCCAATCTCGTGGCCCTGGGCGCCGAGCGGCTGGCCGCCGTGCTGATGGCGGCCGCCGAGGACGACCCCACCCTGAAGCGCCGCCTGCGCATGGAGCTGGCCAGCGAGGTCGGCCCCGAGGACCTCGCCGCCGAGATCGCCAAGCGGCTGACCGCCATCGAGGGCCGCCGATCGCGGGTCCACTGGCGCAAATACCGCGCCTTCGCCCAGGACCTCGACCTGCAGCGCGCCATGATCGCCGGCCCCCTGGCCGCGCAGGATCCCAAGCTGGCCCTGACCCTCCTCTGGCGGTTCCTCGCCCTGGCCGACGCCGCCATGGGCCAGGTGGACGACAGCAAGGGCCAGGTCGAGGCGACCTTCCGCCAGGCCGTCGCCGATCTGGGCGAGGTGGCCGCGCGCGCGGGACCCGACCCGGAGGCCCTGGCCGAACAGATCGTCGTCGCCCTGGAAGACGACGGCGAGCGTCTGCTGGACGGGCTCGCCGCCGCCCTCGTCCCGGCCCTGTCTCCCGCCGGCCTGATCGCCCTGCGCACACGCCTCCAGGCCTCGTTCCAGGGCCGTTCGCGCCCGCCGCCCACCATCGCCGCCGCCCTGCGGGAGGTCGCCGACGCCCAGGGCGACGTGGAAGGCTACATCGCCGCCATTCCCGCCTCGGAAGCGCGCCAGCCGGGCGCCGGGGCCGAAATCGCCCGGCGCCTGCTGGCCGCGGGGCGCACCGAAGACGCGCTGGCCGCCCTCACCCGGTCGGCGCCGCCGCCCCAGGCCAGCACCCTGCTGCCCGGCGTCCAGGTTTGGGAGGACGTCTATCTCGACGCGCTGGAGGCCGACGGACAGTCCGAACTGGCCCAGGAAATCCGCTGGGGCGCCTTCGAGAGACGCCTCGCCGCAGACCGCCTGCGCGCCTACCTCAAGCGCCTGCCCGATTTCGACGACGTGGAGGCCGAGGAACGCGCCCTGGCCCACGCCGTGGCCTTCACCGACTTCTCCGAAGCCCTGACCTTCCTCACTCAATGGCCCGCCGCGGCTTCCGCCGCCCGGCTGGTCCTGACTCGCGCCGGAGCGATCGACCCCCACCGGACCGAGCTCATCGACCTCGCCGCCCGCCTGCTGGAAGCCCGCCACCCGCTCGCCGCCACCCTGTTGCTCCGCGCCGCCGTCGCAGACACCCTGCGCTGGTCCCGCGCCGAGCGGCTGAAGGACGCCCAGCGTCAGCTGGCCGAGATCGAGAGCCTGGCGGTCCAGATCGCCGACTGGGGCGGGTTCGAGACCCACGAGGACTTCATGGCGCGGCTGAGGAATATCCGGCGGGCCTGAGGCCGGCCGCGCGGGCTACCGGCCGAAAACGCCCACCAGCTCCACATGCGGCGACCACAGGAACTGATCCACGGGCAGCACCCGCTCGAGCCGGAACCCGGCGTCGACCAGCACCCGCGCATCCCGCGCGAAGGTGGCCGGATTGCAGGACACCCCCACCACCCGCGAGACGCCCGAGCGGGCGATCTCGGCGGTCTGCTCCAGGGCTCCGGCGCGGGGCGGGTCGAACAGCACCGTGTCGATCTTCTTCAGCTCCTCCGCCAGGACCGGGCGGCGGGCCAGGTCGCGGGTCTCGGCGGCGACGCCCTTCAGGCCCGGCGCGGTGGCCAGCGCCCCGGTCAGGGCGCGGATGGCGGGAGCGGAGCCTTCGGCCGCCAGCACCGGCGCGATCTCGGCCAGGCGGAACGTGAAGGTGCCGACCCCGCAATAGAGGTCGGCGATGCGATGGGCGCCGGCGCAGGCCTGGGCGGCGAAA
>DASUIJ010000065.1:0-5148 GCA_036279815.1 Phenylobacterium sp.
TGCGAGCCCGACGGCCGGCTGTACCTAGCCGGCGAACACCTCTCCTATCTCACCGGCTGGCAGGCCGGGGGAATCGAGAGCGCCTGGCAGCAGATCGCCAAGCTGCACGCCCGCGTCCACGCCGCCTGACCCGACGAGGAGAATATGCGTCTCATCACTTCGCTGGCGGCGATCGCAGCCGTCGTGCTGGCCGCGAGCCCGAGCCTTGCGGCCGACGGCGAGCACATCTTCCTGGAAAACTGCGCCGCCTGCCATCGCCCTAACGGAGTCGGGGTGCCCGGCGCGTTCCCGGCGCTCAAGGGCAGCAAGATCGCCAACGGCGACCCGGCCGGGCCCATCGGGCGGGTGCTGAACGGCAAGGGCGGCATGCCCTCGTTCCAGAACGAGCTCAGCGACGCCGATATCGTGGCGGTGCTGAACTATGTGCGGGCCTCGTGGGGCAACAAGGCCAGGCCGATCGCGCCGACCCAGGTGGCGGCGCTGCGCGGCGGCGGGCGGCGCGAGAACGCCAAGGCCGCGCTGCAGGCGCACTGAGTGTCCGGCCGGGCCAGGGGCGCCCGGGTCAGCGGGATTTCTTCTTGCCCAGGTCGTCGGGACAGCCCTGGGTCATCAGGTCCACTTTGGGGCCGGTGACGCGATAGGCTGCGTAGCGTGCGGGCGGACCACCCTCCGCGCCGCGGGCGATCTCGCCGACATAGGTCACGGTGGCGAAGCAGGTGGCCAGGGTCCGAGCATCCAAGCGCCGGGCCAGGTCGACCACCAGGCCGGGCCTGGAGGCGTCCGGGGCCGGGGCGGGGTCGCCGTAGCGGGGGCGCTCGATCACCTGCAGCATCGGAGCCTGGACGATGTCGGCGGCGACCAGCTGGGAATAGGTGCCGTAGCCGACCGTGCCGACCCAGGCCGCGCCTTCGCGCAGGCGGACGCGCTCCACCGACTGGGCGAATTGCGGCCAGCCCCGGAGCGCCAGCATGGGGTCCAGCCGGCCGATCGCCTTGTTTCCTGCCGTCGCCATGTAGGTGAGCGTCACCGCCGAGAGGGCGAGGCCCAGGCCGATGGCGCTCGCCCGGGCGATCCGGGCCGTGCGCCCGGCGGCGGATCGCTCCACCGCCACGGCGGCGAGGATCGCGAAACCGGCGAACAGCGGCACGGGCCAGTGGGCCTGGACCCGGTCGTGCAGGCTGTGCAGCACCAGATAGGCCGCGAAGGGCAGGCCGGTGGCGAGGGGAAGGATCAGCTGCACGGCGGCGGGGTCGTCCCGCTCGCGCCAGGCGCGGAGCGCGCCCTTGCCGGCATAGATCGCGATCAACGGGTTCAGCAGGAAGAACTGGGTCACCAGCAGGTCGGCCATCCGGTCGGGCCGGAAGGCGTGAGGCTCGACCCGGCCGAACTGCTTGGCGAAGGTCAGCCAGCCGTGCTGGGCGTTCCAGAACACGTTGGTGGAGAAGATCAGGCCGGCGACCCCCACGGCGGTCCAGGGCCACGGGGTGGCGAGCGCCTTGCGCCCCTGGGGCGTCAGGCACAGCCACAACAGCACGCCGGGCGCCAGGAACAGGGCGGAGTATTTCGATATGCAGGCCAGGCCCGCCGTCGCGCCCGCCAGCATCCACCAGCGGGGATTGGCCGCGACCTTGCCCAGGGTCCAAAGCGTCAGCACCCAGAACAGGGTCGCCGGCGCGTCGGGCGTGGCGAGGATGCCTCCCAGGCCGATGGTGATGGTGGCGTTGTACCAGACCGCCGCCCGCAGTCCGGTGGCCGGCTTGCCGCCCAGGGCGCGGGTGAGGTCGGCCACCAGCCAGGTGGCCAGCCCGGCCGCCAGCACCGGCAGCAGCCTGACGCCCAGCGGATTGTCGCCCGCCAGGACCGAGCCGGCCCGGATCCACCAGGCGATCATCGGCGGGTGGTCGTAGTAGCCCAGGTGCAGGTGCTGGGCCCAGAGGCGGTAGTAGGCCTCGTCCTCGGTCAGGTGGATCCAGCGGGCGGCCAGCAGCCGGCAGACGGTGAACGCCAGGGCCAGCAGGCCCACATTCCGATGGAAACGGGCGTCCTCGGACCTCACCAGACCGCCTTGGACGTGGTCACATAGTTCCAGGCGGCTGCGACCACGGCGCCGGCGACGCCCGCGACCCACCAGGCCGGGCCGCGCTCGAAGACCACCGTGGCCACCGCCACATTGGCCGCCAGGGGCACGCTGCACAGCAGGCAGAACTTGAAGTAGCCCGCCACCAGGCCCAGGCCCGTCTTGCGCCGGTCGCGATAGGTCACCGCGTTGTTGATCAGGTAGTTGGAGGTCATGGCGCCCACCGCCGCCGTCGTCTGGGCGAAGGCGAAGCCCACCCCCAGCATGGAGCGCAGAATCGCCAGGTGCACCACCACGCCGCTGGCGCCGACCATGGCGAACATCAGGAAGCGCGGCGAGATGGCGTCGCGGGTGAGCTTGGCCGTGAGCAGGCCCAGGTACTGCACCACCACGCCGTTATCGAGCTTGCTGACGCCGGCCTCGCGGGCGCGGAACTGATAGGGCAGCTCCAGGAACCGCGGCGGCTTGTCCTGGCAGGCGACGATGTCGAACAGCACCTTGAAGCCGGCGGTGTCGAGCTTGCCGGCCACGGCCTCGATCAGGCCGCGGCGCAGCATGAAGAAGCCGCTCATCGGATCGGTCAGCGGCACCTGGAGCACCTTCTGGCCCAGCCAGTTGGCGAACCGGCTGCCGGCCTCGCGGGTGGAGCCCAGGGCCGAGGCGTCGGCCTCCGGCCCGCCCACATAGCGGCTGCCCACCACCAGCTCGGCGCGGTCCTCGCGCAGCGCCGCCAGCATCCTGGGCAGCAGGCGTTCGTCGTGTTGCAGGTCGCCGTCCATCACGGCGACGTAGGGGGCGGCGCTGGCCATCGCCCCCTCGACCACGGCTCCGGCCAGCCCGCGGCGGCCGACCCGGTGCAGGCACTCCACCCGATGGTCCAGGGCCGCGATGGCCTTGACCTCCGCGGCGGTGCCGTCCGGCGAGTTGTCGTCGACGAAGATCACCTCCCAGACGATGCCCGTCAGCGCCTCGTCCAGCTTGGCGACCAGCCTGGCCACGTTGGCGCGTTCGTTGAAGGTCGGGACGACGACGGTCAGCTCGAGCCTGGACGGCGCGGGTCGGTCGGTCTTCGAGGCCGCGGAATCAGGCAATTGGGCTCCCCCTTTGGCGGCATGGTCTACAATCCCAGGCCGTCGGACGCAAAACCCCGGATGGGCCTGATCGGTCGGCGAACGCCTGTCAGATCGACGCGGCGGGATGGACGCCGAGCCACAGGCGCCCCATCTAGGCGCCGAGTGATGACGGCGCGAGGAGCCTGTTCGATGGGATTTGTCCGCACGGCCATGGCCTTGGCCGCGTTCGGAGCAGCGCTGGCGACCGCGGGGACCGCCGCCGCAACGGCGTCCGACGGCAAGCCCCAGCCGGGCTATTGGGAGGTGACCAACGTCGCCACCCTGCTGTTCTCGTCCAAGAAGGTCGAGCGCCGTTGCCTGGTGGCGTCCGAGATCAACAAGTTCATGACCGGCCCCAGCAACCGCCACTATGCCTGCTCCTACCCGACGCGGGCGGTGGGAGACGGCGCCATCCGGCTGAAGGGCAGCTGCGCCACCAAGAAGGGCCAGGTGGCCCTGATCACCGCCCAGGGGACCTATTCGCCGACGACTTTCAGGCTCAAGGCCTCCCTGTCCACCAGGATCGGCGGCATCCCGCTGGCGGGCACGGCGACCACCGACGCCAGGCGGCTGGGCGACACCTGCCCGGCGGAGGCCCTGCGCTCCGACGAAGCCAGGGCGGCCCTGGCCGGCGGCGACACGCCCCAATAGGGCGGCTTGCGGGTAGGTTTTGGGATTGTGGAGGCCTGACCGAGAATCGAACTCGGGTGCACGGATTTGCAGTCCGCTGCGTCACCACTCCGCCATCAGGCCGCCGCCGGGGTCGAACCCGGGGAGGGCGGATCACTAGCCGAAGCGTCCGCCCACCGCAATCCTCTCTCAGGCGCCGATTGCCTTCCGGTTAAGGGCGGACCTATAAGCGCGCGTTAGTTCACGCCTTCCCCCGTCGAGGAAATATGGCCGCCGATTTCGCCGCCGCCCGTCTCAACATGGTCGAGAGCCAGGTTCGGACCAACGATGTGACCGACGTGCGGATTCACGACGCGATGCGGGCCATCCCGCGCGAGAACATGATTCCGGCCGAAAAGGCTTTCCAGGCCTATGCCGACGTCGATGTCGAGTATGCGCCCGGCCGGTATCTCCTGCGCGCCCGCGAAGTTTCCAAGCTGCTGCAGGCGCTGCGCCCGATGGAGGGCGAGCGCGCGCTGGCGATCGCCGCGCCCTACGCCGCCGCCGTGCTTCACGCGATGGGTGTTTCGGTGGACGTGCTCGACGGCGAGGACCTGAAGGCCGTGGCTGGATCCAACTACGACCTGATCATTGTCGAAGGCTCGGTCACCGGCCCGCCGCAGTCGTGGCTGGACGCGCTGGCGCCCGGCGGACGCCTGGCCGTGATCGAACGCCAGGGCCCGACCGGCAAGGCGGTGCTCTATACGCGCGCCGACGACGGCTTTGGCCGGCGCAGCCTGTTTGACGCCATGGCGCCGATCCTGCCGGGCTTCGAACCGCAAACGGGTTTCGCGTTCTAGGTTACAGTGCTCCCCGCCCGCAGATCGCGCACGTGAAACACGGTCGAAACCTGGGCGTGAAAAAAGCTTAAGGTAGCGCCCTCTAGTCCGGGTTCGAATAGCCGGTCATATAGTGCCGGTGTCACTACGCCGTTTCGGGGATAACCATGTTCAATAGTCGTCGCGGAGCTTTGATGGCCGCGGTCTACAGCGCAGGACTTGCGCTGGGCATCGACGCGCCCGCTTCCGCCGAAACCTTGGCCGAAGCCATCGCGCTCGCCTACGACTCGAACCCGACCCTCCAGGCCCAACGCGCGACCCAGCGGGCGCTCGACGAAAGCTGGGTCCAGGCCCGCTCCGGCTACCGTCCCAACGCCTCGCTCGGCGGCAGCTTTAGCTATAGCGAAGTGCGCACCCCGGGCGGCGCCGGGCTTGTCGACACCAACGGCGACGGCATCCGGGACACCATCGTCCGCGGCAAGCGCGAAGAGAACAACGCCAGCGCCACCCT
>DASUIJ010000066.1:0-7288 GCA_036279815.1 Phenylobacterium sp.
CGGAGCTCCTCCGAGAACTGCTGGACGTCCTCGATGAAGTTCACCGGTTCGGCGAACAGGAGAGAGGAGCCCACGGACGCGAGCTGGGCGGCGGTGAAGTTGAAGCCGTTCGTCGGACCAAGGC
The DNA here is from genome assembly GCA_036279815.1 of Phenylobacterium sp. Lineage (GTDB taxonomy): Bacteria > Pseudomonadota > Alphaproteobacteria > Caulobacterales > Caulobacteraceae > Phenylobacterium. The sequence goes on from DASUIJ010000066.1 coordinate 125, forward strand.
CCGTCTGGTCGTAGAGCGTGAAGGAGCGGTTGTTCCGGTATCCGGTGATGCTGGAGAGCCGGACGTTCTCGATCACGTCCTTCTCGACCTTGGCGATGATGTCGTAGGTCTCGTGGCGGGCGCCCTGGGGCGTCGGCGCCAGGTCGCCCTTGAACAGCGGCCAGATCGGCAGGCTCTCACGAACATTGAGTCCGCCGCGCGCGGCGGCGATCAGGGAGCGGGTTCCCGACCAGATGTTCGGGCCGGCGGGCAAGGTGGCGCTCTTCAAGCCGACCCGGCTGACGCCGTCGTTGCTGTCCTTCGAATAGTCGACATTCAGGCTGGCCCTGAGGTCGGAGTCCTTGGGGGCGTAGGCAAGCTGGGCGCGGACCTGGGTGGAGTCCAGGTTCTCGACATCGACGTTGTGCAGGATGTCGCGGGCATAGCCGGAATGGTTGATGGTCTGGAACGACAGGCGACCGGCGATCTCGTCGGTCAGGGCGCCGTTCAGGAAGCCGTTGGTCTGGCGCAGGTCGTAGTTGCCCAAGGTGACCGTGATCTTCCCCGAGCGGTCGAAGCTGGGGGCGTTGCTGATGATGTTCACCGCGCCGCCCGCGACGTTCTTGCCGAGCAGCACGCCTTGCGGGCCGCGCACGACCTCGATCCGGGCGACATCGTAGAAGGCCGAATTCAGGTTGCCGGAGCGACCGACATAGACGTCGTCGACGAAGGTGGAGACCGACTGGTCGGCGGTGGGTGAGGTCAGGCGGGTGTTCACCACGCCACGGATGTTGATCTCGTTGGCTTGCGGCGAGTTGGCCGTGAAGGAGATGCCGGTCATGTTGTGACCGAGGTCCTCAAGGCTGAGCACGCGGTCCTTGGCCAGGCTGACGCCCGTGACCGCCGTGATCGACAGCGGAGTCGTCTGGACATTCTCCTGCCGCTTCTGCGCGGTGACGATCAGTTCCTCGAGTTGGCTTTCGCCGCCAGCCGCCGCGGCCAGGGCCGGCATGGCCATCGTCATGCCCGCGAGCAGGGCGATGACGGACGTGGTGTGTTGCAGTTTCACTGGTTTCTCCCCCGTACCAGCCGGCCAGCAAATCGCCGGGTGGTTCCTGTTGTGCCCCCGCACAGGGCGGGAACTTTTCGATGCGAGTGGAGGCGACGGTCTCAGAAATCCCGATCCGGCTGATGTGATCCCAGGATCGACGCCAGCTTGCATAACTGCGGTCATAGGTGACTGACTGGAGCCGGGCGCAGAGAGGCGAGCGGCCGCGGCGTTTCCTGAGGCGTCTTCCCCGTCTTTTTTTGGTTTGGCTAGAGCTCCAAGAATAGGGTCTGTTTTTTATCGTCTCGTCAAGCAAGTTACCCTTGGGGCGAGGCCTGAAGGGTCATGCCCCGTCGTCGGAAAGGGCTCCGCCAACCGCAGGATTCGGTTACTCTGAAAAAGACTTGCCAATTGTGGGTAGCGTTATGCAAGTTAAATTTCGAAGCGGAGGCGCGGCGTGAGGTCGCGGCGTCCAGGGTGAGGAATCGAGACCATGTCCACGACACTGACGGACGAACAGAAGATCGCCATGGGCCGAGAGATGGCGGAGGCCTGGCGAACCCTGGACTGGCGCAAGGTGGCCGACATGTTCACCCCTGACGGGGTGCTCCATTCGATGATGGTGGATCCGGTTGTCGGCCGCGAAGCGGTCTACAAGCGCGTCTCCGGCCTGGGCGAGGGCCTGGAATCCATCGTGCTTTCGATCCGGCACATCGGGGTGATCGACGGGATCCTATATATCGAGCGCCTCGACGAGTTTGTGATCCGCGGCAAGGCGGGCTCCGCGCCCGTGGTCGGCGTGCTGGAGTTCGAGGGCCCGCTGATCAAGGTCTGGCGAGAATACTACGACCGCGCCCACCTGCTGAAGGCCATGGGCCTGGTCGAGGACTTCGACCGGAAGACCCGTTGACGCGATGAGAGAGCCAGGGGTTTCCGCCGCCGAACTGCGCGCGCTGCTGGACAAGCAGGCGATCACCGAGGTGGTCCTGCGCTACAGCCGGGCCGTGGATCGGGGCGACGAGGAACTGCTGCGTGGATGCTACCATCACGACGCGGTTGAGGATCACGGCGGATCGTTCCTGGGCCTGGCCAACGACTATATCGCCGCCATCCTGCCGGCCCTGCGCAGCGATCGGCTGATGACCCATACGGTGACCAATATCCTGGTGGATCTGGAGGGACCGACGACGGCGGTGTCGGAGGCCTATTATCTGTCCTTCGCCCGCTATCCGGGCGCCCAGCCGCCGTTCGAGACCCTGACGCTCGCCCGCGCCATCGACCGGATGGAGAAGCGCGACGGGGTCTGGCGGATCGCGCGCCGGCAGCTGCGTTGGGAATGGAACCGCGAACAGCCGATCGCCGAGACCTGGGCGCGCGGCGGCATCGGCGACCCCTCGATCCTGCTGCACGGCGGCAAGAAGCCGAATGACGTGCTGTACGAGGGGGGCCGCTAGGCCGGGCCTACCGGCCGTGGGCGCGGAGCTGGGCCGACTTGGCGCTGTCGATGTATTCGTCCAGGCGGGTGATGACGCCGTTCTCCATCCTGACCACCACGCAGGCGTCCATGGACCACTTCGCGCCGTCGGGCAGGGTGGCTTCCAGCACGTGCTGCTGCATGAAGCCGTCGGGCAGGGCCTCCAGGCGGATGACCCGGTAGTTGCGGTCGGGCAGGGCGCGGATGAACCAGTCCAGCACTTTCATGTTCTGGTCGACGGTCTGCTCGACGCCGTCATTGTTGTGCCAGAGCTTGGCGTCGGGGTGGTAGCAGGCGCGCACCGTCGCGGTGTCGCCGCTCTGGATCGCGCCGACGAAGGTCTTGGCGAAGGCGATGTAGTCTTGGCTGGTCATGCGGTCCTTAGCGTCCGGTGGTCACGCGTTCGCCCAGCAGGGAGCGGCGCATGGCGAGTTCGAGAGCCTTGGGGTCGCGCGCCAGGTTGGCGCGGACGTCCAGGGCCATGTAGTCGGTGTCGACCTCGTCGGCGCCCTTGCGGATCGCCTTCAGGCCGGCCTCGGCGATGGTGGCCGGGGTCTCCTTGAAGCCTTCCACATGGCTGGCCATGCGGGTGTCCACCGAGCCCACGATCAGGGCGGTGACGCTGGTGCCCTGGGGCGCCAGTTCGGCCCGTACACAGGTGGTCATGGCGCGGCCGGCGAACTTGGACGGGCTATAACCGCCCATGCCCGGCACGGCGACGATGCCGCCGGCGGACAGCACGTTGGCGATGGCGCTTTCCGGGTGGCGGGCCAGGATCGGGGCGAAGGCGCGGCACATGGCGAGCGGGCCGAAATAATTGGTCTCCATCTCTGCGCGGGCGGCGGAGAGGTCGGGCGCCGTCATCAGGGTCTGCATGGAGAATTGGCCGGCGTTGTTGACCAGGATCGAGACGTCCTGGCACTGGGCGGCCGCGGCCTCGATCTGCCCGGGCTTGCTGACATCGAGCTGGATGGCGACCACCTTGCCGGCGCCTTCGTCGACCAGGTGCTGGGCGTTGGCGACGTCGCGCGTGGCCACATAGACCTTGGCCGCGCCGGCCGCGAGGAAGGCCCGCACGAAGGCTTCGCCGATGCCCCGGTTTCCGCCGGTGACCAGAGCGACGCTGTCCTTGATTTCCATCTGATGTCTTTTTCTCTTACTTGGACGGTCAGGCCCTGGGGCCTAGCCGGCGATAAAGCCGTTGCGGATCAGCTCGCGATCGGCCCAGACCGAATGGGTGCCGCTGGAGATCTTGTGCGGCAGGGCGATGCGCACGACGGGCCCGGCCTCGAAGGCCTTGCAGTCCACCAGGATGCATTCCGAGGTGTGGTTGTTCTCGTCGATGATGAAGCTGACCAGGTAGCCGTCGTCCTCGTCCTTGGCGCCGATGCGCGGCACGAAAGGCGACTCGCTGGCGTAGCGGCCTTCGGGGAGGTTGAGCTCCCAGGACTGGCCGGTCTCCAGGTCGTGCTTCACATAGCCGTTGAACAGGAACCAGCCGGGCTTGGTGCGGGTCGAATAGGCGTAGCGGTAGGGCCTGCCGGCGTAGCGCTGGTTGAACATCCCGAACTCCAGGACGCGGTCGTCCATGTGGTGCTCGTGGGTCTCGCCGGTCTTCATATTGAAGCGCCAGCGGTGCAGCTTGGGAAGGAAGCTGTGCTCGTCGACGAAGGCCATCATGTGGGCGAACCCCTCAGGCGCGTCGGCCAGGGGGCGCGGGGTGGGCTTCTCCTGGAAGTATCCGTCCATGACGATCTCGTCGCCATCCTCATAGGCGTTGAGGAAGTGCAGGACGTAGGTGGGATCGGCCTCGAACCACTTGATATCCCCGGTGTCGCCGTAGCGCGGGATCACGGCGAAACGCGACGGCATGCCGCGGTGTTCGCGCACGGCGTGGACGTTGCGCTTCAGGAGCTCCTCGTCCCAGAACACCGGCAGGTCGTTGAGGATCGAATAGTTGGTCGTGAAGGCCATGTCGTGCGGCAGGCGCGGGCCGGGCAGGGGCACGGGCACGTAATGGACCAGCTTTCCATGCCGATCGACCACGCCGTAATGCATGTAGGGCGCGTGCTTGGAATAGTTGAAGAACAGGAGCTCGCCGGTGGCCTCGTCGATCTTGGTGTGGGCCGAGACGCCGTCCAGCGGGCCCCAGCTGGCCACGCCGCCCTGCTCCAGGGTCTCGGGATCGAGCCAGTAGGCCTCGCCGCACTGATAGAAGGTCGAGACGATCTTGCCGTTGTGGACCACTACGTCGGTGGATGAGGCGTCCTTCAGCCCGCCGTGGGCGCCGAATCCGGCGCGCAGCGAGACCTCCGGGCCGTCCATCAGACCGCCCCACAGGGCCTGACCGGCCTCCTGTTCGGCCTCGAAGCCGCGGGTGCGGACGAAGCGGTTGCGGTAGTCGGCGCGGCCGTCCTTGAAGCTGATCATGTGGACCATGCCGTCGCCGTCGAAGGGATGGTAACGGCCGAGCGGCTGATGCACCGGGTTCTCGGTGTTGCGCACATAGACCCCGTCGATGTCGGTGGGGATCTTGCCCTCGATCACCTGCAGGTCGGTGGCGTCGACCTCCTCGTGAAGCGGCGTCCAGGCGCCGTTCAGGTAGGGGTGGTTGCTGGGCCGCAGCGAGGTCTTCACCGGCGGCAGGCGCTCCATCCTCATGAGGGTTCTCCGAATCTGCTTTCGACGACGCTGGGGCCGCCCTTGAATTCAACCTAGCACCATGGTCTTGTTGTGCAAGTTACTGGCGCGGCGCGGGTGTGGATTGTCGCATGACGCGGACGTCGGGATTGGCCTGGCGACAGGGCCCTGGAGGAAATGATGAAACGCGCACTCAGCCTGCTGGCGATGGTTCTGGCCCTGGCGACCACGGCGGCCCCGGCGATGGCGGCCGACACCGACGCCAGCCGCATCGCGGTGGCGCGCGAGATGATCGCGGCCTGGAAGGCGGCGGACTGGCGCAAGGTGGGCGACCTGTTCGCCGAGACAGGCGTGCTGCGTTCGATGATGATCGAGCCGGTGACGGGGCGCGAGGCGGTCTATGAGCGGATCGCCGCCCTCGGAAAGGGCGCGCCCGGCGGCGTGGTGCTGGATGTGAGCCACATCGGCGTGATCGACGGGCTGGTGTTCATCGAGCGCACCGACCGTTTCGTCTATAACGGCCATGCCGGCGCGACCCCTGTGGTCGGGATCCTCGATATTCGCGACGGCAAGGTCCAGGAATGGCGCGAGTACTACGACCGCGCCTCGCTGCTGCACGAAATGGGCGTGGACGCCAAGAAGTAGGGCCCAGCTAGTCGGCGCGTTCGAACACCATCGCCGCGCCGACCCCCACGCCACCGGTGGCGACCACCAGGCCGGTCTCGGCGTCGAGTTGGACCATGTCGTCCAGCAGGGTGGTGGCCAGGATGGCGCCGGTCGCGCCCATGGGATGACCCATGGCCAGATGCCCTCCATTGGGGTTCACCCGTGACATGTCCGGCCCATAGTCCCGCTCGAACAGGACGGGCACGGCGGCGAAGGCTTCCATGAACTCGACCGCGCCGATCTGGTCCAGCGACAGGCCGGCGCGGGCCAGGGCCTGCTCCATCGCCCGGTAGCCGGCGGTGAGCTGCATGACGTGGTCGTCGGCGGCCTCGGCCACCGTGTGGATGCGGGCCAGGGGGCGCAGGCCATGGCGGCGGCCCGCCTCGGAGGAGCCCAGCAGCAGCAGGCCGGCGCCGTCGGCTATGGGCGGGCAGTGGGCGACCGTGTGCAGGTGGTTGACGGCCTCCAGTTCCGGCTTTTCGCCGATCAGGATGTCGTCGAAGCCCTGGGCGCCCATGACGGCGAACACCGGGCCGAGGCGGGCCAGGCTGGCGCCGTCGCCGAAGTCGCGGATGTTCTCGTCATGGGACAGGGTGACCCGGCCATCGGCGCCGGTGATCGGGATCACGCGACCGGCGTAGCGCCCCTGGCGCCAAGCCTCGGCGGCGCGGGTGTGGGAGGTCAGGACGGCGGCGTCGAGGGCGGGCCTTTCCAGGCCCTCCCGGGTGGCCAGCAGGTCGGCGGCGACGCCGACCGGCGCCCAGCCCATCGAGGTCGCCAGGGCCATGTCGGAATAATAGTCGGCGGTGTCGGCCAGGAAGACCACCTGCGACATGCTCTCGACTCCGCCGGCCAGAGCCAGGTCCGCCTGGCCGGAACTGATCCGCCGAGCGGCGTCGGCGATGGCGCTCAGCCCCGAGACGCAGAAGTTGTTGATGGTCAGGCAGGCCATGGCGTCGGGCAGGCCGGCCTGGATCCGCGCGGACAGGGCGATGTGCCCTCCCTGGACCCCTACCTGAGTGACACAGCCGAGGGTCAGATGGTTGGCCGCGCGGACGGCGGCCTGGCCGACGCGGCGTTCCAGGGCGCGGACCAGCTGCACGACGAGTTGGGCCGGCGGCACGCTCTCCAGGGATCCGCCGGGCCGCCCCTTGCCCCGCGGCGATCTCACGGCGTCGTAGATATAGACCGACATGGCAGCGTTCCCCCCGGCCATCCGACGTCTGCGTCGGGACTCGTAAGTCTTTTAAACGAAGTTACCTTGCTGGGGAAAGGTGTCGAGAGGCGGCGGAGGCTGGCGGCGCCAAGGCCCGCCCCTGGGAGGGCTTTGGAATGGACCAGGCGGAGATCGAAGATG
>DASUIJ010000067.1:0-5138 GCA_036279815.1 Phenylobacterium sp.
CGGTGCGGCGGCGGACATCGGCGATCACCGCATTCTGGGCGGCGTCCACCCGAACGGTCGACCTGTAGAGCCAGGGCGTCGAGCCCAGCAGGCTTGAGTCCAGCCCGCCGGAGGTCAGGGACCCGGCCTTGATCAGGGTGAAGCTGGCCGGAGCGGTCAGCTTGGTGGCGAAGCGCAGCCCGACCTTCGCCCCCGCTGCGAGGGCGGCCGCACCCTGGACGTCGAAGCGGGTGGCGGTCCCGGCGGCCGGGTCCAGGGTCATCACCAGTTCGCCGGCGGCGCCCAGGCTCAGCGAGGACAACGCCACCGTCTGGACGTTGGTGGGGGTCAGCCGGCCCTTCACGATATCGACCGCGAGCCCGCCGCCGGCGTCGGTGAGCGCGCCGGTCAGCCGGGCGCCTCCGTCGATCTTCAGGCTGTCCGCGCCTGAGCCGAAGGCCACCGCGCCGTCGAGCGTCCCGGCCAGAAGGTCGAGCCGCGCCGCGCCGGAGCCGAACAGGACGTCGCCCACGATGGCCGGGGTGATGGTGGCCGAGGCGTTGGCCAGCTGGCGCACGGCGACCCCGGCGGTGTTGGCGCGCAGGTCGAGGGCCACGGCCTGGCCGGAGACGGCGGTCGTGGCCGTGGCGGGGGTGATGGCGGCGGCGATCCGGTTGGTGTTGGAGAGCGTCCGCAGCGAGCCGGCGGCGTCCAGCACCGCGGTCGCCGAGCCCTTGCTCCCCGCGATCCCTGCGGTGATGGCGCCGGTGTTGGTGAGATCGGTGACGGCGGCCCCGGCGTCGATACGCACGGCGCGGACGTTCACCGGGTCGGTTGCCGCGGCCGTGGCCCTGATGGCTCCGGCGTTCGCCAGGCTGGGGACGGAGGCTCCGGCTCCCAGCCGCAGGGCGGTGGCGTCGGCCTTGGCGGCGACGGCCGTGATGCTTCCCCCGACCCTGACACCCGCGTCGACGACCACGGCGCCGCCCAGGCCGCCGAGCTGGACGCCGGTGGAGGCGACCCCGTCATAGACCCCGTCCGACTGGACGACGCCCTTGATCACCAGCCCGGAGGCGTCCGCGCCCGTCCCGGCCGGGCCGAGCCGCACGGCGCGCGACCCCGATCCCACCAGCAGGGCCGGCGCGGCGCCGTAGACGCTGAGCGTGCCGGTGGTCTCCTGGGCGTCGGGGACCCCGTCCTTGTCCTCGTCCGTGTCGCTGGCGCTCAGGTCCGGCGGCGGGGCGTCGACCAGGACGCCCCCCGCCACGTCGCCCGCGACGCGCACCGCCGGCCCGCCCTGCAGCAGGTCGTCGGCGTCCAGCTTCGCGACCGCGGCGTCGGCCGGACGGTTGACGGATCGGTACCCGGTGACCGTCACCGAATGGCCCAGCACCAGGCGGCCGCCCACGTTGTCGTCCAGCGCCACGCCGACCGCATCCTTGCCCAGCACGCTCACCGTGCCGGTCACCGTGACGTCGCCGCCGACCGTGCTCATGGCGTGCAGGCCGAACGACCGGTCGCCGACCACGGTGGTGGAGCCGCCCGACCGCAGGGCGCCCTCCAGGGCCGCCTCCAGCGAGACGCCCGCCGAGTCGTTCCCCTCGACGGAGATCGCGCCGCCGGTTCGCACGATGGAGCCGTGGAAAGGCTGCGCGCCCGTCAGGCGGACGCCGTAGCGACCGGTTCCGGCGGCGAACGGCCCATCGATGTCGCCGTCGTTGTCGGTGTCCTTCGCCTCGGTGGTCTCGTCGACGGTGATCCCCCCGGAGAGCTTCACTTCGCCGGTGGCCCCGCCCAGGACCAGCAGGCCGGTCGCGTTGCTGGCGTCCTGGAGGGTGACCCCGCCCTCGATGTTGACGCTGTTGTTCGAATTGAGGGTCACCGCCGCCCCGCCCGGCGGCTTCACGATCCCGGTGAGGGTGACCCGGATATCGTCGCGCGCGCCGGAAGCCGCCGTGGCGGTGGTGAGGGGGGTCGTCACCGTCGTCGAAATGGCGGTTTCGGCGCGCGCGATTCCCGCCGCCACGCAAAGGGGGGAGGCGGCGGCGAGCAGGAAAAGTCGAAGCGACATCATAATTCCAGGAACAGGGACGGGGTGGATCGCAGGTGGAAATCTATGTAAGGTCGTCACAACTCGTTATACGTCGCGTAAAAATACGTTTCGTAATTACTGTACACACGCCGCGCGAGCTTCGCAAGCCTCCGCGCCCGAGGAGCCGACCATGTCTAGAAGCGCCGTGGACCCCGTCCGCGCTGCCGCCACCAAGAGCCTCCGGCAAGAGGCCGGCCGCTGGCTGAAGGCGGGACGGGAGGCGGCGGGACTGACCCAGGCCGAACTGGCGGGTCGGGTGGGCCTGCGCTACTACACCTTCGTCTCGCAGGTGGAGAGCGGCCTGGGACGGGTGCCCATCGAGACCCAGGGGGCCTGGGCCGCGGCGCTGGGGCTGGAACCGGCGCACTTCGCCCGCACCCTGCTCCGTTACTACGAACCTGAACTCCACCGGCTGCTGTTCGGCGAAAGCGCGCCCCTGGGGACGCAGCAGGATACCGACAGGCGCGCCAGCGCATGAGCAGCGTCGTTCCGTTCGTTCCCCGCTCGGCGGGCGGTGACTGGACCGCCGGCGAACGCGCGCGGCTGGCGGAACTGGCCGGCAAGCTGACGGCCGGCGGGGCCAGGGTGGACACCGCCTACGGCGTGTCCGATGCGGGCGACCCGTGGTGCGTCATCACCGACGACGACGACGAGGTGCTGATCCACGTGGCGCGGATCGACGGCCAGTTCGTGATCCATGACGCCGCCGCCGACGCCATCCAGGAGGAAGACACCCTCTGGAGCGCCTTCGAGCGGCTGATGGGTCCCGGATGGCGCGACGACGGCGAGGACGACAAGGTTGTGCCGCTGCGCCAGGCCCAATCCCTGCTGGCCGTGGTGGCGGCCCTGCTGTTCGTGCGCGAGATCGCCGGCCAGGAGGATCCCGCGCCGGCGCCTGCCCTCGCCGACCCCGCACACGAGGCCGAGGCCGTCCATTCCGGCGTCGTGGCCGCGTTGGGCGGCGAGGAAAGCCACGTGGGCCAGACGCCCCCGCCGGAGGACGCCTCGCCCAGGCGCCAGGCCCTGGTGGCCAGGGCCGCGGAGACACCCCAACCCGAAGTCCGGGTCGCGGCCGATGCGCCGCCGGCGGCGAGCGCGGTGACGGCGGCCCAGCAACATGAGCCCCTGTCGCCGATGGCGCTCGCCCAGGGGACGGCGATCCCGACCGTCGAGGCCGGTCGGGTGCTGACCGCGGGCGACGGCGCCGCCACCCTGGTAGGCGGCGGCGGGAACGACCTATTGCTGGGCGGCAAGGGCGGCGACCATCTGGTGGGCGGGGCCGGGAACGACACCCTGATCGGCGGGGGCGCCCGCCCGGGCGAGTCCGACCTGCTGGAAGGCGGGGCCGGCGACGACCGGCTGGTCCTGGCGCCGCGCACCGTGGCGATCGGCGGCGAGGGACACGACACCTTCGTCCTGACCGCGAAGGTCGAGGCCGCCAGGCCCGACGGCGCCGAGGTCCAGCCTCAGGTGGGCGGCGTGATCCTCGACTTCACCCGCGACGATCACATCGAACTGCCCTGGGCCGCCACCGTCGTCTGCGTCACCACGGAAGCCAACGTCCTCCAGGGCGTGCAGGGCTTCGCGACGGCGTCGAAGACCGCGCAGGTCGCGCCGGGCGTGAAGCTGTGGGTCGACCTGAACGGAGACGGCCGGGCGGATGTCTGGGTGCTGGCGTCGGGCTCAGGCGCCTCGACCCTGACGACGACGTGGGCGCCCAAGCCCGGCGGCGCTCCGCTCGAACCCGTGGACCACGGGGCGGCCATCGGCCTGACCGGGGTCGGTCAGGCGGCGGGAGACTGGGTGGCGGGTTAGCCGGCGATCGCCGCGGCGTCGGTGTCGCCGGTGCGGATGCGCAGGGCCTTCTCCAGGTCGAGCACGAAGACCTTGCCGTCGCCGATCTTGCCGGTGTTGGCGGTGCGCGCCACGGCCTCGACCACGGCGTCGGCGATGTCGGAAGGCACCGCGATCTCCAGCTTCACCTTGGGCAGGAGCTTCACCTCGTATTCCGCGCCCCGATAGACCTCGGTCTTGCCGCGCTGGCGGCCATAGCCGCGCACCTCGGTGACGGTCAGCCCCGAGGCGCCCGCCTCGGTGACGGCCTCGAGCACCGCGTCGAGGCGGCTGGGCTTGATGACCGCGACGATCATTTTCATGGGGCGTCTCCGCTGAACTCAGAACTTCAGGCTAGGGCGTTCCGGGGCCGCCTCCAAGAGGGCGCCGCGGGTGGCCGGCCTGGGCGTCTTCGAAACAGGCGCCTTCCCGGCCGGAAGGGGATTGAGGGCCGGGCGCGGCAGAGGCGTGCGGACCCGCTGGGCCCGGGGTTTGACCGCGAAGGTCTGTTTCACCGCCTCCATCAGCACGAGCCCCGCAAAGCCGGGCCACAGGCGCGAGCCGGCCTGTTCGAAGCCCTCCGCCGAGCCCGCCATCCAGGCGATCGGCGGCACATAGAGCGCCCGGGTCCAGCCGGAGGGCTCCAGCTCGGCCTCGCGCAGCAGTTCCGCCAGCTGCATGCGGCTGTACGGCCGGCCGTGCCCGAACGGGGTCGATTCGGAATTGGCCCACAGCCCGTTGCGCGCGGCGACCACCACCACCACCCGTCCGGACGGCGCCAGCACCCGCCAGACCTCGCGCAGCAGGCCGAGCGGATCGGGGCTCTCCTCCACCGCGTGGACAGCCAGGATGCGGTCGAACAGGGCGTTGCGGAACGGCAGGCTGTCCTCTCCGGTCAGGGCCGCCAGATTGGCGCCTTCCGCCGGCCAGACCTCGACGCCCTGCTGGGCCGGCATGGCCGCCACCACCCGGCGCGCGGCGGGCCGCAGGCCGCCCAGGAACGGCGTCGCATAGCCCAGCCCCAGGACGTCCAGCCCGTGGGCGTCGCCCCAGGTTTCGACCACCTTGCGCGCGGTCATCTCCCGGGCCGCCTGGCCCAGGGGGGAAGCATAGAACCGGCGGAGTTCGAGGACGTCGCGACGCATGAGTTTCAGGATTATGCCTAGTTTTGCGAGATCGCGAGCCCTACCTAGACCGCGATAACACGACGCCGGAGGAAGCCATGTCGATCACT
>DASUIJ010000068.1:0-2891 GCA_036279815.1 Phenylobacterium sp.
CAAGTGGGGCCGCACCATCGCCTTCACCGAGGGCGAGCTTTACGACCCCCAGGGGCGAATCCTGGCCAAGGCCACGGGCACGGCGGTGCCGACCCCCTTCCAGTCCTACAAGAAATAGCATGGCGCGGCGGCCGGGCATCGCAGGCCTGATCGCAGGCCTTCTGCTCGCCCTCGCGACCCCGGCGCTCGCCGCCTCGCCGTTCCAGAACTGGGCGGCGGTGATCATCGCGGGCGACTGGCACGCCCATTCCGGCGGCCCCTCGGAAGCCTTCGACAACGCCCGCCGCGACGTCTCCCGTGAGCTCGAGAGGATCGGGTTCTCCACCGCCAACATGCGCCAGTTCTCGGTGCGGCCGGAGCGCTACAAGGACACCGCCCCGCTGAAGTCCGAGCCCAAGGTGATCTACGACGCCCTGGTGGACCTGACCGCCAGGGCGACCGGCGGGTGCCTGGTCTATTTCTCGTCGCACGGCGCGCCCAACGGCGTCGTGGTCGACCAGTCGATCCTGCCGCCCGGCCTGCTGGCCGCGATGCTGGACCGCACCTGCGGCGAGCGGCCGACGGTGGTGGTGATGTCGGCCTGCTTCTCTGGCGTGTTCGTGCCGGATCTGGCCACCGGCAACCGGATGGTGATGACCGCCGCCCGGCGCGACCGCACCTCGTTCGGCTGCGGCGAGGCCGACAAGTACCCCTATTTCGACGACTGTTTCCTGCAGGTCACGCCGCGGGCCAAGGATTTCCCCTCGCTCGCCGGACAGGTGCAGACGTGCGTGTCGGCGCGCGAAACCAAGGAGGGCGTCAGGCCGCCCTCGGAGCCCCAGGTCTTCATCGGCCCACAATTGCGCCCCATCCTGCCGCTCTACGTCTTCCCGACGCCCCCGCCTCCAAAGGGGGACTAGATTCCCGATCTGGGCGAAAACCTTTGAATTCGAGCATCATAACTAACGAAACCGGTATCCATTTTCCGCCGTCAGGCTCTAAAACACCCCCAGATCCCGCCTCGAGCCGTACCTTCCGAATGACCCTCGCCAAGACCGTCTTCGCCGCGCTCGCGGCGTTCCTCGTCATACCCGCGGCCGTGCGCGCCCAGGAGGCGGCGCCAAGCCCGCCGCCGACGCCGGGAAAACCGATTCCCTACACCGCCCTGGCGGCGCCCGCGAAGCCGAAGCCCTCGCCCGCCGCCCAGGCGCCCAGGCCCGCGACGACCCCGGTCCCGTCGGCGGGCGCAGCGGCGGGACCGACCCTGCCGGCCCCCGAGCTGGAAGCCTATGTGGACGGCCTGGTGAAGGACGCCATGGAGCGCGAGCAGATCGCCGGCGTGACCGTCGCCATCGTCCAGAACGGCCAGGTGGTCTTGAAGAAGGGCTATGGCGCGGCCAGCCTGTCGCCGGCCCGCAAGGTCAATCCGGACACCACGCTGTTCCGGCTGGGCTCGATCTCCAAGACCTTCACCTGGATCGCCCTGATGCGCGAGGTGGAAGCCGGCCGCATACGAATCAACGCGCCGATCAACCTCTACCTTCCCGAAACCCTGCAGGTGCGCGACCAGGGCTATCGCGCCCAGGTCTCGGTTCTGAACCTGATGGACCACTCGGCCGGTTTCGAGGACCGGGCGCTGGGCCACCTGTTCGAGCGCAACCCGGCCCGCGAGCGGAGCCTGGCGGATTACCTGCGTCAGGAGCGGCCCCGCCGGGTGCGCGCGCCGGGCTATATGTCGAGCTATTCCAACTATGGCGCGGCCCTCGCCGGCGAGGCGGTGACCTATGTGAGCGGCCGGCCGTTCGAGCGGCTGATCGAAGACGAGATCTTCACCCCGCTCAATCTGCGCCACACCACCTTCCGCGAGAACCGCCCCGCTGAACGCGGCCTGCCCGGCCCGATGCCGGAGGCCCTGGCCGCCGACATGGCCGAGGGCTACCGCTGGACCCCGTCGGGTTTCGTCAAGCGTCCCTACGAATATATCGGCCATATCGCCCCGGCCGGGTCCGCCTCGTCCACCGCCGGCGACATGTCGCGCTACATGATGGCGCTGCTGAACGGCGGATCCCTGGACGGCGCCACCATCTATGGCCCGAGGGCCGCCCAGGCGTTCAACACCCCGATCCGACGCACGCCGCCCGGAATCAACGGCTGGCGCCACGGCTTCATGGAATTCGACCTGCCCGGCGGCCATGAGGGCTTCGGCCACAACGGCGCGACCATGTCCTTCATGTCGTCCATGGTGCTGGTCCCCGATCTGAAGCTGGGCGTGTTCATCGGCACGAACACCGAGACCGGCGCGGCCCTGACCAACCGATTCGGGCAGCGAATCGTCCAGCAGTTCTTCGCACCGCCCCAGGACTTCCCGCGGGCGGGCGATCCGGCCCTGGCCCAGGTGCGCAGTCTCTATGAAGGCCACTATCTGGGCTCGCGCCGGGCTTATGGCGGGCTGGAAGGCCTGATCGGCCGGGCCATGGGCGGCGTCGACGTCGAGGTCACCGACGACGGCCGGCTGGTGACGAGCGCCGGCGATCAGGCGCGCACCTGGGTCCCCGAGGGCGAGCCCGGCTCCGGCCGGTTCCTCTCGACCACCGGACCGGATCGGCTGGTCTTCGACATGAGCGACGGCCGGGCCGGCCGCATCCTGACAGCCTTCAACAGCCAGGTGTTCGAACGCACGGGATTCTGGGGACGGCCGGAAGTGGTGATCATCGCGGCGATCACCACCGCCCTGGCGGCGGCGGCCACCTTGGGCGGCATCTTCCTGCGCAACCGCCGGGAATTCCGCGAAACCTCGATCCAGGGCCGCGCCAGCCTGATCCAGAACATCCAGGCCGTGCTTTGGCTGACGGCCTTCTGCCTGGTCGCCATCTGGGCGTCCAAGAGCGGCGACGTCGCCAACGTCATGTACA
>DASUIJ010000069.1:0-4242 GCA_036279815.1 Phenylobacterium sp.
GTCCTGCGCCATCTCGCGCGCCACCCTGGCCGAGGTCGTGGTGTGGTCGACGATGATCCCGCCCGCGGCCATGGCCGGCAGCGCCTGCGCCACCACGCCGCGCACGTCGTCGTCATTGCCCACGCAGAGGAACACGATCTCGCAGCCCGCCGCCGCCTCGGCCACCGCCGCGCCGGCCCGGCCGCCGTGCGTCCCGACCCAGCGCGCCGCCTTTTCCGGGCTGCGGTTGAACACCGACACCTCGTGACCGGCCTTGGCCAGGTGCCCGGCCATGGGAAACCCCATCACCCCCAACCCCACGAATGCGACCTTCATGCCTGGTGCTCCTGTCCAGAAACTCAACGCCATCTTAACGGCCCGCGACGCACGGTGAGGTGGAATCACAGTTAACCGGAACGAAGCATGGCCATCGGCGAACAGCCCATCCTGATCAAGAAGGTCAAGAAGGTCGTGGCCGGCGGCCACCACGGCGGCGCCTGGAAGGTGGCCTATGCGGACTTCGTGACCGCCATGATGGCGTTCTTCCTGCTCATGTGGCTGATCAACACCACCAGCCCCGAGCAGAAGCGCGGCATCGCCGACTACTTCGCCCCCGCCAGCGTTTCCGAAACCACCTCCGGCACCGGCGGCATCCTGGGCGGCACCGCGCTGGGCGACGAGGGCGCCAAGGCGTCGGGCTCCATGTCGATCATCGAGGCGCTGGCGCCCGAGTCCAAGAACCCCTCCGACGGCAAGAGCCAGGACGCCGCCAAGGCCGAGGACAGCCAGGCCTCCACCGACGCGATGCGCGAAGCCCTGCAGAAGCGCGAGGAAGCCGCCTTCGCCTCTGCCGCCCAGTCCCTGCGCCAGGCGTTGCAGGACATGCCCGAGCTCGCGGAGCTGTCGAAGAACATCATCGTCGACCAGACCCCAGAGGGCCTGCGGATCCAGCTGGTCGACCAGGAAGGCCGCTCCCTGTTCGACCAGGGCGCCACCCAGCCCAACGCCCGCGCCAAGCTGCTGCTGCGGGCAGTGTCCAAGGTGATCAACCAGCTGCCCAACCGGATCAGCGTCTCGGGCCACACCTCGGCCAGCCTCGACGGCGCCAGGGCCGACAGCGACTGGTCGCTGTCCTCCGCCCGCGCCGACGCCTCGCGCCGGGTGCTGCAGGGCGCGGGCGTCGATCCCGACCGTGTCTACCAGGTGTCCGGCAAGGCCAATTCCGAACCGCTTTACCCGGACGATCCGACCCTTCCCGGCAACCGCAGGATCGCCATCGTGCTGCTGCGCGAGGCGCCGGTGCTGCCGCCCGACCATGGCTTCTGAACATGCGGCGTTCAGCAGGCTTGCGCAGACCCCCACCATGACGCCTAATCCCTCCAGGCGAATTGGCACGAAGGCGATCGCAAGTCCGTGACGCAGCATTTTCCGACGCGACAGCTCAGGTTCTTCCTGACCGCGCCATCGCCGTGTCCCTACTTGCCGGAACGGTATGAGCGGAAAGTCTTCGCTCATCTGCCGCTCTCGGACGGCGCCACCGTCAACGACAGCCTGACCCAGGTCGGCTTCCGCCGGTCCCAGAACATCGCCTACCGCCCGGCCTGCGAATCCTGCGCGGCCTGCGTCTCGGCCCGCATCCCGGCGCGCGACTACGTCTTCACCCGCTCAGAGCGCAAGACGCTGACCCGCAACGACGACCTGGAGCGCCATCTGGTCGAGGCCGAGGCCACCATGGAGCAGTTCGACCTGCTCCGCCGCTACCTGACCACCCGCCACGCCGACGGCGGCATGGCCGAGATGGCCTGGCCCGACTACGTCGCCATGGTCGAGGACACGGCCGTCCGGACCCACATCATCGAGTACCGCTCCAAATCCCGGGACGGCGGCCCCGGCGATCTGGTCGCCTGCGCCCTGGTCGACCTGATGAGCGACGGGCTCAGCCTGGTCTACAGCTTCTACGACCCGACCATGGCCCGCCGCAGCCTGGGCTCCTTCGTGATCCTGGACCACATCGTCCAGGCCGGCCTGACCGAGATGCCCTACGTCTATCTCGGCTATTGGGTCCGGGGGTCCGAGAAGATGGACTACAAGGTCCGCTACTCGCCCATCGAACTCCTGCGTCCCGAGGGCTGGTCCCTGATGTCGGCGCGGGACCGCAAGCCCGCCGATACCTGACACTTCACAGCCCGGCGCCGACCGTCCCCAGCCCGGCGCCGCCGCCTGCGTCGACCCCCGGGCCCCGAAGCGCTAGACTGCGTTCGTGACCCAGTCCCCCGGATCAGCCGCATGACGCGACAGCTTCGCCTGGAATTCCGGCGGCAGATTTCCTATGCGCGCTCGGACTACGTCGCCGGTCCGTCCAACGCCCAGGCCCTGGCCGCCATCGACGCCTGGCCCGCATGGCACGGCGGCTGCCTCGCCGTGTTCGGCCCCGAAGGTTCGGGCAAGACTCACCTGGCCCGGGGCTGGGCCGAGCGGGCGGGTGCGGTGATTCTCGACCGCGCCGACCTGCAGCCTTCCCAGGCGATCGGCCGCCCCGCCCTGGTCGAGGATGTGGACCGGGGCGCCGATCCCGAGGCCCTGTTTCACCTGATCAACATGGCCGGCCACGAAGGCGGCGGCCTGCTGCTCACCGCCCGCACCCCGCCGGTGGCCTGGCCCGCCGAACTTCCGGACCTGCGCTCGCGGCTCAACGCCATGCCGATCGCCGAGATCGCCGAGCCGGACGACGTCGTCCTGGAAGGGGTGCTGGCCAAGTTCTTCAAGGAACGCGGCATCCGCCCGCCGAAGGAGGTCTTCCCATACCTGCTGCGCAGGATGGAACGCTCGATTCCCGCCGCCTGGGAGATCGTCACGCGGCTGGACGAGGCGGCCGACGACGAGCGACGGCCCATATCCCGGACCCTGGCGCGCCAGATCCTGGAGGACGATACGGATAATCTTGACCTTTTCGAGGGATGACTTGGTCTTGTCACAGGGTTGGAGCAGTTACCCTGGCATGAAATCGGGGCCGTCCGCCCCGCCTGGAGCCTTGTCGAGATGACCGTCGCCGCCTCCGTCGATCCGAAAGCCGTCGAGGTTTCGCACCCGCCCCTGACCCTCGACCAGGATCTCATCACGTCGCCCGATCGGTTCTTCAACCGGGAGCTTTCCTGGCTGGCCTTCAACGAGCGCGTCCTGGACGAGAGCCGGAACGCCCGCCACCCGCTGCTCGAGCGCCTGCGCTTCCTGTCGATCTCCGCCAACAACCTCGACGAATTCTACATGGTCCGGGTGGCCGGCCTGAAGGCCCAGGTCCGCGAGGGCGTCCGCACCCTCAGCCAGGACGGGCTCAATCCCGCCGAGCAGCTGGAGCGCGTCAACGCCGAGGCCGCAGAGCTGATGGGCCACCAGCAGACCCGCTGGCGCGAACTGGCCGCCGAACTGGCCGACGAAGGCCTGAAGGTGGTCACCCTCGACGAGATCAGCCCCGCCGAGAAACAGACCCTGGAGGAGACCTTCCTCTCCCGCGTCTTCCCGGTCCTCACGCCCCTGGCCATCGACCCGGCCCACCCGTTCCCGTTCATCCCGAACCTCGCCTTCTCGCTGGTGCTCAAGCTGAAGCGGTCCGCCGACAGCCGCCTGCTCTACGCCCTGGTGCCCATCCCGGCCCAGGTGGCCAGGTTCTGGGAGCTCCCGGCCGGCTCGCGCCGCAAGAAGGGCGAACGCCGCTTCGTCTCGCTGGAGGGCATGGTCGCCCTGTTCCTCGACAAGCTGTTCCCCGGCTGCGACCTGGAAGGCGTCGGCGTCTTCCGCCTGATCCGCGACTCGGACGTGGAAATCGAGGAAGAGGCCGAAGACCTGGTCCGCGAGTTCGAGGTCCGCCTCAAGCAGCGCCGCCTGGGCTCCGTCGTCCGCGTCGAGATCGCGGCCACCATGCCCCGGGAGCTGCAGGACTTCATCTGCGAGAACCTGCACGCCCAGGACCAGGACATCATCCTGATCGACGGCCTGCTGGGCCTGGACGAGCTGTCCCAGCTGATCCCCGCCGACCGGCCGGAACTGAAGTTCAAGGCCTTCGAGCCGCGCTTCCCCGAACGCATCCGCGACCATGCCGGCGACTGCTTCGCCGCCATCCGCGAAAAGGACATCCTGGTCCACCACCCGTTCGAGAGCTTCGACGTTGTGGTCCAGTTCCTGCGCCAGGCTGCGCGCGACCCCAACGTCCTGGCGATCAAGCAGACCCTGTACCGCACCTCGTCCGACAGCCCGATCGTCGCGGCC